>JALYLP010000366.1 GCA_030774195.1 Actinomycetota bacterium
TCACAGCCCAGGGCACGGCCGCGGGACTGCTGATGGAAGGGCGACGGGTCCACGGTGTCATCACACTCGATGGCAGGCGGTTTCATGCGCCGGCAGTGGTGCTCACGGCCGGGACCTTTCTCCGGGGCCGGATCCACCTCGGTCTCGATACCCAGATACCGGCGGGCCGGGCCGGCGACGCACCGTCGGTGGAAATCTCCCAAGTCATTGAAACACTTGGTGTTATAACACAACGCTTCAAGACTGGAACACCCCCACGCATCGATGGCCGGTCGGTGAATTTCGGCCTGCTCGCGCGTCAGAACGGAGACGACACACCGTTCTGGTTCTCCTTTTTCCAGCGCGCTTCTCACCCGGAGCAGCTCCCTTGCTATCTGACCCACACCGGGGATCAGTTGCGGGAGATCATCGCTCGGCACCTGCAGGAGTCGGCGCTGTATGGCGGGGCGATCAGCGGTCGCGGTCCGCGATACTGCCCCTCGATCGAGGATAAGATCGTCAAGTTCCCCGATGCCGACCGGCACCAGGTCTTTCTGGAGCCGGAGGGCCTGGACACCACAGAGATGTACGTCAACGGGCTGTCGACATCGCTCCCACCCGGGATTCAGCTTGAATTCCTCCGTACCGTCCTCGGCCTTGAGCAGGTCCATATGACCCGCCCTGGGTACGCGATCGAATACGACTACTTCCCGCCTACCCAGCTCCGACCAACGCTCGAGGTCAAGGAAATCGACGGACTCTTCATGGCGGGCCAGGTCAACGGAACGACCGGTTACGAAGAGGCCGCAGGACAGGGCGTGATTGCAGGTCTCAACGCCGCGGCGTGCGCACGTGGTGGCGAAGAAGTCGTGCTGGGTCGTGACGACGCATTCGTCGGTGTACTCGTCGACGACCTGGTCAATCGTGGCGTCGACGAGCCGTACCGACTCTTCACCTCGCGCTCAGAATACCGGCTGCTCCTTCGACAAGACAACGCGCTCCGTCGATTGTTTTCCCTGTCGGAGCGGCTGGGACTACTCGAGGATCAGGAGCGCCGCACCGCTGAAGCTCGGCTCAGAGCGGAGGAGGAGATCAGGGATCTCGCGGAAGGCACTTCCCTCGACCCTGCCGACGCTGGACCGATTCTTCGGCAGGCAGGCTCCAGCCCACCCGTGGAACGGCAGCGGATCTCCGAGCTGGCTCGGCGCCCAGGCGTCTCGATGTCGGAGCTGCTGAACGCCGCCGGCCGGAAGGTTGACCCCGACCTGGCCGAATGGGCGGATATAGAGTTGAAGTACGACGGATACCTCAGACGAGAGCGTGCGGCAGCGGCGAGCCTGGGGCGGATGGACGGGTTTGGCCTCCCATCCGATCTCGAATACGAAAAGCTTCTGACACTGTCTTTCGAGGCCCGGGAAAAACTGAAGCAGACTCGACCGATCTCCCTGGGACAGGCGAGTCGAATTCCAGGCGTGTCACCGAGTGACGTCCAGAGCCTGGTGATGGAGGTGCTCAAGCTTAGAGGTCGCTAGCTCGAGTGTTTCACGTGAAACCACCCCCTGCCTGGGCAACCATCACATCGTTCTCCGTCGTGCCATTTTGTGGACCCGTCTCTCATGCGCCTGACGCTTCATGCGCCGGACGTTCCATGCCTCTGACGTTTCACGTGAAACGTCGATGTTGGCTAACAGCGAACACCTACCTATATTGCACCATTCGCCGGACTCCTTGACCAGCCCCCTTCCGGCCGGCGAACAAAAGATAATCTAAGTACTTACTCCACAAGTATTTACAGGCAATAGCCTTCATGGCACATATCATTGCGATCGCCAATCAGAAGGGTGGCGTCGGAAAGACCACGACTGCAGTGAACCTGGCGGCCTCGCTTGCCGTAGCGGAGCGGCGCACGTTGCTGCTTGACGCCGACCCCCAGGGGAACGCCACGAGTGGCGTAGGTATCACCAAGCACGAC
Organism: Actinomycetota bacterium; assembly: GCA_030774195.1. Taxonomy (GTDB): domain Bacteria; phylum Actinomycetota; class UBA4738; order UBA4738; family HRBIN12; genus AC-51. The sequence goes on from JALYLP010000366.1 coordinate 1,952, forward strand.
TTGGAGTTATCCCTCTACGACTCGCTGGTGGAAGGGCTCCCTGGAAAGGACGTGATCGTCCAGGTCCCGGGTCTCCCCCATCTCTGGGTACTTCCCGCAACCCAGGATCTGGTCGGCGCCGAGCTCCAGTTGGTCGGGCGGGAAGGGCGCGAGGCCGTGCTCCGGGGGGTGCTGGCCGACCTGCAGGACGCCTACGACTACATCGTAGTCGACTGCCCGCCTTCCCTGGGACTGCTGACGCTCAACGTTCTCGCCGCGGCAAACGCCGTTGTCATTCCCATCCAGTGCGAGTACTACGGCCTCGAGGGCATCTCGCAGCTGCTCAACACCGTGCGCCTGGTGCAACAGAACTTCAATCCCGGACTGGCGATTACCGGCGTGCTCCTCACGATGTACGACTCGCGCCTGAATCTGTGCCGTCAGGTTGCCGAAGATGCCAAGGAGTACTTCGGCGCCAAGGTGTTCTCTCC
>JALYLP010000367.1 GCA_030774195.1 Actinomycetota bacterium
CGTGTAGCCGTATGGGCTCTTGTGCGGGGACGCGGGGATGGTGTTCGGGTGCCACTCGAAGTGGTCGTGTGGCGCGCCGCCCCGGGCGTCGCCGGAGTTTCCTACGTAGCCGATCAGGTCGCCGGCCTTGACGTCGCCCGTCTTCGCGATCCTCGAGAGGTGCGCGTTGTACACGTAGCCATTCGCACCCGCGACGACGACCGTCAGGCCGCCCAACGTGTCGTGCGATGCGGTCGCCTTGCCGTCGAAGGGCGCAACGATCGGCGTTCCGTACGGAGAGAGGATGTCGTTGCCCGCGTGCGGGTGGTAGCCGCCCGCGAAGCGCGGAGCTCCGAAGTCATCGGAGAAGGCGTGCGGTCCCTTCACCGGACACACCGCGAACGGTTGGAGCGTCGAGATCTGGGCGACGACCTGCGCCTTCTGCTTGGCGAGGTAGGCCAGCAGGCGGTGCTGCTCCGCGAACCTGGACTGGAGCTCCTGGCGTCGCGCGGAGAGTTGGTCGAGCAGCGCGTTCCGGCGGGCCTCGAGGTCGGTCAGGTCCTGGCTCCGGGTACGGAGGTCCGTGGCGACGGAGCGGATCTGGGCCGCGAGCTCCGCGTCGGTCTGCGTCATGTGCTCCAGGATGTCGAGCCGCTCCACGAGGTCGTTGTAGCTCGGGGCGGTCAGCACGAGCTCGATCGGGCCTCCGGGTCCCTGGATGTAGGCGGCCCGGATCCGTGCGTTCATCTGCGTTCGCAGCTTCTCGTACTGCGCCCGGGCGATCGCGAGGTGCTTCGCGACCCGGTCGAGCTCCTTCTGGATCTCCGCGAGCGCCGACTGCGTCCGGTCGATCTTCGACGCGGTGCGATTCATCTCCCGGTCGAGGTGCTGGAGCTTGGCCCGGCGTTCCTTGATCCGCTGCTGGAGGACCGAAAGCTGGCCCTTGGCCTGGTGGAGCGGATCGGCCACGCCGGCTGGCGCCCCCAGGGCGCTCAGCACGAGGACGACGAGGAGCGTCGCTCCCCAACGGTGGATCCGGCCTCCCGACTTCATGTTCCTCATATCGCCCCGTACGGGGCGCGCTTCAGCCCGGGGAGGAAGATTTCCGGGTGGAGACGGGGCCCGGGCACGCCCTGAGCTGGGAAGGAGCCGGCGCGGAGGCGGATAGACTGCCGGTCCCACCCCACGAGAGGAAGGCCCCCCATGCGAGGTTCCGAGGCTCCCACCGCCACGTTCGTGACCTCCAACGGCAGCTTCACGGCCCGGCTGATGCCCGGCCACGCCCCGGTCACGGTAGCCAACTTCGTGGACCTCGCCACGGGCGCCAGGGAGTGGACCGACCCGCAGGACGGCTCCAGGAAGAAGGAGCCGCTTTTCGACGGGACCGTGTTCCACAGGGTGATCCCGGACTTCATGATCCAGGGCGGCGACCCGGAGGGAACCGGCCGGGGTGGGCCGGGCTACCGATTCGAGGATGAGGTGCCGCCCGGCGGCCCCTCGTTCGACCGACCGGGGCTGCTCGCGATGGCGAACGCCGGACCGGGCACGAACGGCTCCCAGTTCTTCGTCACGGTGGCCGCGACGCCCTGGCTCAACGGCAAGCACACGATCTTCGGCGAGATCACTGACGGGATGGACGTGGTGAACTCAATCTCCACGGCACCGACAGCGGACCAGGACCGGCCGGCGGATGACATCGTTCTCGAGCGAGTGGAGATCGCCCCGGCCTGACCCTGCGCGCCGCCCGACTCCAGGTCAGGGACCACGGCTGGCGCTGGGACGCGATTGCGACCTATACTCCTGCTCCTCCTGAATGGCCGTTCAGGGATGGAGGGATTACGGTCCACAGGATCGGCGACAGGTTCGGCGAAAGGAGCAGGCGATGCAGAGCGCGACTTCCTCCGGAACCTCCGAGGGCCTGCCCGTGCCCGAGGTTCCTCCGCTCGACCCCGGCAGGCGGCTCCTCTGCGGCCCCGGCCCCTCCAACGTGCATCCCCGGGTGCTGGAGGCGATGCAGAAGCCGATGCTCGGCCACCTCGACCCGGACTTCTGGGACATCCTTCTCGACCTCGTGGAGGCGCTGAAGGCCGTCTACCGACGGAACGACGGGCTCTCGATCGCGCTCTCCGCGAGCGGCACCTCCGGCATGGAGGCGGGTATCGCGTCGCTGATCGAACCCGGAGACACCGCGATCGTCGCGCACGCCGGGTTCTTCGGAGCTCGCATCCTTGAGATGGCGAACCGCTACGGCGCGAACGTCGTGGAGCTCTCCGCGCCGCTCGGCCAGCACGTCAGCGTCGACCGGGTGATGGAGGAGCTCGGCAAGAACCCCGACGCACGTCTCGTCGCGGTCGTCCACGCGGAGACCTCCACGGGCGTGAGCTATCCGCTCTCCGAACTCGGGGTAGCCCTCCGCGCCGCCGGCTCCGAGGCGCTGCTGTACGCGGATTGCGTCACCTCCCTCGGCGGCCAGCAGCTCGCGCCCGCTGCATGGGGGGTCGACTACGCGTACTCCTGCTCGCAGAAGGCACTTGGGTGCCCTCCGGGGATCTCGCCCGTGTCGCTTTCCGAGCGCGCGCTCGAGCGGATCCGCGGGCGCAAACAGCCCGCTCCCTTCAGCTTCGACTTCGAGCTGCTCGCGAAGTACTGGATCGACCGCCCGATCACCTACCACCACACGCTTCCGATCCTCCAGTACTACGCGCTGTACGAGGGCCTTCGGCTCTGCCTCCAAGAGGGCATGGAGGCGCGCTGGGCCCGGCATGCGGATGCCGGCTCCTACCTCCAGGAGAAAGTGGGCGAGCGCGGCTTCGACCTGCTCGCCGAGCCCGACCTTCAGCTCGCGCAGCTCACCGCCGTCCGGGTTCCCGAGGGGATCGACGGCAAGGAGATCCAGACGCGGATGCTCCGCCGCCACGGGATCGAGATCGGCGGCGGCCTCGGGCCGACAGCGCCCCCGATCTGGCGGATCGGCCTCATGGGCGTGAACGCGAACCGCGAGACGGCGGACCGCGTGCTCGAAGCGTTCGACGACGTCCTCGAGCGCTAGGAGCTCCGTGGCCGTCCGAGACCGACTGCATCGGAGCGAGCTCGCCGTCCCCGGCACGAACACGCGGGCGATGGAGAAAGCGCCGGCGCTCGGCGCCGACCTCGTGTTCCTGGACCTGGAGGACGCCGTCGCGCCCGACGACAAGGAGCGAGCCCGGGCGAACGTCATCGAGGCCCTGACCTCGGTCGACTGGAGTGGGTGCGCGGTGTCGGTGCGCATCAACGGGCTCGACACGCACTTCTGCTACCGCGACATCGTCGAGGTGGTGGAGGCAGCCGGCGACCGGTTGGACACCATCCTGATCCCAAAGGTCGGCGGACCCGGCGACGTGGAGTTCGTCGCGACCCTCCTCTCCCAGATCGAGGCCTCGAAGGGCTTCGTCCCGATCAACCTCCACATCCTGATCGAGACGGCGATGGGAATGGCGAACGTGGAAGCGATCGCGCGAGCCTGCCCCGACCGGCTCGAGGCGATGGTGTTCGGTGTCGCGGACTATGCCGCGTCCACCCAGGCGAGGACGACGAACATCGGCGGTGCGAATCCCGACTACAGCGTCCTCACCGACCCCGACGACGAAGGAAATCGCGAGCGGCATTGGGGAGACCAGTGGCACTTCGCGATCTCTCGGATGGTCGCCGCATGCCGCGCATACGGCCTGCGCCCGATCGACGGGCCCTACGGCGACTACCAGGACGCCGACGGCTACCGCTCCGCGGCCCGGCGCGCGGCGGCGCTCGGATGCGAGGGGAAGTGGGCGATCCACCCGTCGCAGGTCGCGCTCGCGAACGAGGTGTTCACGCCGACCGCGCGGGAGATCGATCGCGCCCGGCGCATCCTCGACGCGATGGAGGAGGCCGCGAAGGAAGGGAAAGGCGCGGTCTCACTCGACGGGCGGTTGATCGACGCCGCCTCGATCCGCATGGCGGAGAACCTCGTCGCCAAGGTGGAGCGCATGAAGCTGTGAACATCCACGAGTATCAGGCGAAGGAGCTCCTCCGCTCCTACGGGATCCCCGTGCCGTTGGGTGAGGTCGTGTACTCGGACAAGGCCGCCGCGCGCGTGGCGGAGGACATCGGGGGTCAGGCCTGGGTCGTGAAGGCCCAGGTGCACGCCGGAGGTCGAGGCAAAGCGGGCGGGGTGAAGATCGCCACGACGATCCCTCAGCTGAAGGAGATCACCGATCGCCTGATCGGGCGCCGCCTCGTCACCGAGCAGACGGGGCCGGAGGGCCAGCTCGTCCAGCGCGTGCTCGTGGAACGGGCGTGCAGGATCGAGCGGGAGCTCTATCTCGGGATGGTGGTCGACCGTGCCACGCAACGGATCACCGTCGTCGCCTCCGCCGACGGCGGCGTCGACATCGAGGAGGTCGCCCACGAACACCCCGATCGGATCCACAAGGAGGTCGTGGACCCCGCGACGGGTCTGCTCGACTTCCAGTGTCGGAAGCTCGCGACGACGATCGGCCTCGGCGCTCGCCTGTCCCCCGTGGTGAAGATCATGCGGGCGCTCTATCGCTGCTTCACGGACAAGGACGCCCTGATGGTGGAGATCAACCCGCTCGTCGTCACCGACGACGGCGACATCATCGCGCTGGACTGCAAGATGAGCTTCGACGACAACTCGTTGTTCCGTCAGGGCGGCGTCGCGGAGCTCCGCGACTTCGACGAGGAGGATCCCAAGGAGGTCGAGGCCTCGGGGCACGGGTTGAACTACATCGCCCTCGACGGCCAGGTCGGATGCATCGTGAACGGAGCCGGCCTCGCGATGGCCACGATGGACGCGATCACCCTGCACGGCGGGCGGCCGGCGAACTTCCTCGACGTCGGGGGCGGCGCGTCCCCGGAGAAAGTGGCGAACGCGTTCCGCATCGTGCTGCAGGATCCGAGCGTGCGGACGATCCTCGTCAACATCTTCGCGGGCATCAACCGATGCGACTGGATCGCGGAGGGTATCGTCCGGGCGACCAAGGATCTCGACGTCTCGGTGCCGATCGTGGTGCGGCTCGCAGGCACTCGCGTCGAAGAGGGTCGGCGGATCCTCAACGAGTCGGGGCTCGCCCTCACGATCGCGGCGGATCTCGACGACGCGGCAGCGAAGGCCGTGGCGGCCACGAAGGATGCCAGCGTGTGAGCGTCTTCGTGGGCAAGGACTCGCGCGTGGTGATCCAGGGATTCACGGGCCAGCACGCCACCTTCCATGCCGAGGAGGCCATGGCGAACGGCACGAACGTCGTCGCTGGCGTGACGCCCGGGAAAGGCGGGACGACCCACCTCGACCGCCCGGTCTTCAACAGCGTGGCGGAGGCCGTCGAGGAGACGGGCGCCGACGTCTCCGGCATCTTCGCGCCGCCGTCCGTCGCCGTGGACGCGCTGCTGGAGGCGATAGAGGCGGGCATCCGCGTCGCGGTGGTCATTGCCGACGGCGTTCCCGTGCAGGACATGGTGCAGGTCAAGCGATACCTCACCGGCCGCCAGACCGTGATCATCGGGCCGAACTCCCCGGGCATCATCACGCCGGGTGAGTGCAAGGTCGGCATCATGCCGACCCACATCTACCGGCCGGGCCGGATCGGGGTGGTCTCCCGCTCCGGAACCCTGAACTACGAAGCGGTCTCGCAGATGACGAACCTCGGGATGGGGCAGTCCACGTGTGTCGGCATCGGCGGCGACCCCGTAAACGGGACCGACTTCAAATCGGTCCTCCAGGCGTTCGACCGCGACCCCGACACCGACGTGGTCGTCATGATCGGGGAGATCGGGGGCAGCCAAGAGTCCGACGCCGCCCGGTGGGCCAAGGGTTATATGCACAAACCGGTGATCGGCTTCGTGGCCGGCGTGTCCGCTCCCCGCGGGAGGCGGATGGGACACGCCGGCGCCGTGATCGCCGGGGACGCGGACACCGCGACGGCCAAGCTCGACCTCATGGAGGAGCTTGGCCTCTACGTCGCCCGGAACCCCGCCGACATCGGCACGACCGTCGCGAGGGCGGCCCGCGAAGCCGGGGCATCGGTATCGGCCTCGGCATGAGCTCCCCCTAACGCTGCCTGCAACCGATCCTCAGGCCGCATCGTCCTTGCGGACAGCCTGGATGTCCAACTCGATCTTCACGGTCTTTCCGACCAGCACGCCGCCGGTCTCGAGAGCCTGGTTCCACATCATCCCGTAGGCCTCGCGGTCGATCTCGCCGGTGGCGGTGAACCCGACCCGAGTCTCTTTCCGAAGCCCGACGTTCACGCCTTCGTACTCGACGTCCAGGTCGACCGGGAGCGTCGTGCCGCGGATCGTCAGGTCCCCGTGGAGCTTGAAGGTCCGCTCGCCGGTGATCTCGAGGCCAGTGCTCTTGTGGACCATCGTCGGATGGTTCTCGAGGTCCAGGAAGTCTCCAGAGCGAAGGTGGTCGTCGCGCATCGGCATGTTCGTGTCGATGGTCGAGGCGTCGATCTCCACCTCGACCCAGGAGCGCTCGGGCTGCTCGTCGATGTGGATCGTGCCGGAGAACACCCCGAACCGTCCTCGGACCTTCGCGAGCATCATGTGCTTGCTGATGAACGAGAGGCCCGTGTGTGCCGGGTCGATCTCGTAGGTACCGGGCGCCGGGAGGCTCACCCTGGTCTGGGCCTTCGTCGAAGTCTCTGCCATGTCGAACTCCCCTTCCCGGGCCATTCCACTTCAGGCCCGAACCGAAAACGAACCTCGCCGGAGCTGTATCGGCAATAGTTGCTCGCGCAACCATATGCTGCAGATCGTTGCGCTGTCAACCAATCCGCTGCTAAAATCGGTCGTATGAGAGCCGGATCCGACGACGAGCGCCTGCAGGTGTGGTTCACGCTGATGCGCGCCCACGCGGCGGTCTCCGAGGCCCTCGGCGACGACCTCGAGAAAAAGAGAAACATGCCCCTGTCCTGGTACGAGGTGTTGATCGGGCTCTCTCAGGAACCGGAGGGCCGCCGGCGGATGCAGGATCTCGCGAGCTTCGCGCTGCTCAGCAAGAGCGGTCTCTCGCGACTCGTCGATCGCATGGAGGAGGCCGGCCTCGTCCGCAGGGAGTCCTGTCCGGCGGACCGCCGCGGGACCTTCGCCGTGCTC
>JALYLP010000368.1 GCA_030774195.1 Actinomycetota bacterium
GCTTGGAGACCGTCGGGCACCCCGGAATGGTTGGTCAGGACGTAGGCGGTCGCTCCGGTAGCGATCGTCAGGAACGCGGCGGCGATCGCCACGGCGGCTGCCCATCGCCTTCGCACTGGCCGTCGGTGAGAACCATCGGCAGGGCTCCGAGTAGATGCAACCGCCAGCGCGGTCACGCGTGCAAGCTCATTAGACTCGAGAGGGTCATCGGCATCAGCCAACCGGTCCAGTAACTGAGCGGCTTGCATGTCATCCAAGTCAGCGTGTCGGGGCATCTTGCTCCCCTCTCTCCTCATGTGACGTTGGTCCTTCGAAGAGCAGCTTCCCGAATAGACGCCGCGCTCTTGAGACCCTGGATTTCACGGTGCCAACGGGCACTCCCAAGACCTGGGCGGTCTCTTGCTCCGTGAACCCGAGCAGGCAGTGAACCAACAGGGCGTCCCGCATGCCTCGCGGCAAGGCGTCTAGTGCCTCTCGGATTTCAAACAACCCAACGGCGTCGGGGGTAGCGAGTTCTCGCTTAGGGGCGTCAATCAGCACTGGACGAGCCCTGAACGCCTCCACGGCCTTCCGTGCGGCGATGGTCATGAGCCAAGGGCGAACCCGGTCTGGTCGTTTCAAGTCCGGCAGCCCCCGCCACGCAGCGATCAGCGTCTCCTGAAGCGCATCCTTCGCGTCCCCCTCGTGACCGAGACGGACCACGAGGAACCGGTACACCAGCGGGCCAAGCTCCTCGACCACTGCGTGGAAGCTGGGTTCGTCGCCGTCTTGGGCTCGGCGCACAGCCTCCTCAAGAGCCGCAGCAGGGGCCACAGGGGATAGCTCGTGACCTTGGCGAGCTTTCGCGGTGCATCTCAGTGATGACCATCATCCCCTCCGCGAGTCGATAACCCGCCGTCCTGACTCTTCCACGGTATGTCGGCATCCGGGGGGCGGAAGTTCCATGACCTTGGGAGGATCGGCCGTCCGTTCACGACCTTTGAGGAGCGATAACTGGGCTAACCGCCCCCTCGGCTTATGGGCTTCCCTGGGGGGAACACTCGCTGGGTCACCTGAGCGGATAGCGGAGCGCCTCGAACCTCGTGCGCCGCGAACCGCCGCCTCCGTTCAGTGTCGGGGAACGCGGCTACAGTCAATCCACCTGACGTGCTGGAGGTCCCTGCTGATGTGGAAGGAACTAGTAATCGGTTCGAACAGGCTCATAGACGCCTCTGGAGTCATCGTCGTGATGGACAAGGAGAAGGTGAGCCTCGAACGCGGGCACGACGACCAGTTGCTCCTGACGATGGACGTGTACAACGCAGACGGCAAGCACGTGGCGAAGCTGCGACGGAACGCATGGGCCTTTCACGGCGAAGACTTCGACATCACTACACATCCTTCGTCGCTAACTCTCGTCCACCGCGAATCGGGCGTCCTCGTCGCCGAGGCGCAAGTGCTTGACCGAGACCGGGTGGTTTTACCTCGTGCGGATTTCTTCGCGGCAACGGGGGATCGCATCGTCGTCACACCAGACGCTATTCGCGTCGGAGGATTGACGATGGCCGGGAACGTGTTCCAGGGCACCAACTCGATGCTGACTATCGGCTCCGGTTTCGTGGGCATCGGGTAACCCCGCCAACGAACGCCTAATCGCCCTGGTCTAGCTGTGCGACTGACGGTGGTCGCTCACACCGGCCTCGTCGTCTTCTGCCGAAATCTCTCATGGTGTCTGGCCGCCGAGGACCCCATGAGGGCGGTCGAAGTTGTAGAAGTCCTCCCACTCCTGGAGGCGGTCGTTGAACAGCTCGGTGTCATCGATCACCACACCCTCGAGCATCCGGTAGAATCCTTCGGCGTCGATCCGGTGTGATCGCTCGACCTTCCCGTTGAGCCTGGGGGTCGCCGGTCTGATGTAGACATGGCCCACGCCCGGCTCATGTCCAGCCGTTTGAGGATCCGCCTCACCCCGGACGGGGAGATCTGGATGTCGTGGTAACGCTTGAGGCACATCGCGATCTTGTGGGGCCCGAAGTGATAGTGCTGGCGCAGGTAGATGATCTTTCCGACCACGTCTGTCATCGTGGTGTCGGGCTCGAGTGAGGCCGACTCGAGTGTCCCTGAGGCCCTCGATCCCGTGCTCCTCGTAGCGGCGCAGCCACTTGTAGTACGTGGGGCGACTGACGCCGTAGTAGCGGCACGTCTTGGCCACATTGCCGCTGACCTCCTGGCAGTACCGGATCATCGCTAGGCGCCGGGCTACGTTGCGAGCCTGCTCTCGTTCGGTCATCGGTTCCCCTTTCCTCGAGAGAACCCGATGTGTACACGATGTCCGTCAGTTCCAGAGCCAGGCGTCGTCCTCCACGGTCATGACGGGAATGGAAACTTCCAGGGTGGTCCAAGCGGCCCTGTATTGATCGCCGGAAGGCCCTGAAGCGTCGGCGCATTGGGAATGCTGCCGACTTCCCCCCAAGCGCCGCCATACCCCCGGCCCGTCGTTCCGTACCATGGCTCCGTCGCAGCGTTGATGAGCGAACCTGTCCAAGTTCGCCACTGCGCGCCTTCACCCGTTTCATCTTGAGGATTGATGTGGATGAGGCCGCAGTTAGTCGCTCCGAGGTTCACAGGATCTATTCCGCTGGCCCTGACCGGGTAGCTGGCATGCGACCCTAGGGCGCTGTAGACCAAGGGGTGACCCTCTCGCAAGGGAACAGTCCCCTGGGAGGTAGTGCCGGGGGGCGTGAGCCTCCCTGGCCACGTGTAGAACACGGGCTGACAGAAGTGAGCGAAGTACCACATCCCGACGGCGTGATTGGTCCCGTCCAGCTGGACCGTGACGCGCTCCCACTCGCCCTCGTGTCTGTCAAGGGCCTTTCCCCCTTTGATGGTCTTCCCGCCAATCGAAGGATCGTTACCGGGCAGATTCATGCCGTACATGAACCAATAGGTGATGTAGCGATGATTCACAAAGCTGTAGTCAATGCGTGGTCCGTTGTACGAGCCACTGAACTGCCCCGAGTATCCATCTTCGCCGACACACGCCCCGATTGGAGTAACACCGGATCGACATGACTGCAACAAGTCTAGGAAGAAACCCTCATGTAGGTCTGTGACCTTTCGGCTGTCAGTGTCGTCAGGCCTCGTGAGCTGATCGCTAGGAATATTTGGCCCAGTCTTGATACAGAAGTTGTTCGTCTGCTGGGCGGTGTAGCCCCCGTTTCCCAGCGCCAGTGGGCTGACAATCTGCTCGACCGTCGTGTCCTTGCAATTGTCATGAGCGAACTTCAGCTTGGACAGATTGACGAATGAAGTAGCGCCCATCGGGTACCAACGCTCGCGGGGGTGGAGCGAAACAAAGGGAGCGTAGGCGAGAACCGCTTGTGACTGAGACAGGCCTGGTCCGGAATCATCGGTCGGGTCTCTCGGATCGGTCCCGGCGTTGACTTCCTCCCCGTCGCCAACTCCGCCGCCGTCGGTGT
>JALYLP010000369.1 GCA_030774195.1 Actinomycetota bacterium
GCCGTGGGCGCGGCGCGCCCGGCCGGCCCGGAACCCGCTGCGGCGTCCGCTTATTCATCTGGCGACTCTTCATGATCACGAGCGCCGGTGCCGCGATGAAGATCGACGAGTACGCGCCGATCGCAACCCCGACGAACATAGCGAACGCGAAGTTCTTCAAGGTCTTGCCACCGAACAGCAGCAGCGACAGGACCGGGAGCAGCACGACGAGCGAGGTGTTCACCGATCGCATCACGGTCTGGTTGAGCGACAGGTCGACGACCTTCGTGTATCCCATGCGCGCGAGCAGCGCCGCCGACTCGGTGTTCTCCTGCACCTTGTCGTAGATCACCACGGTGTCGTACAGACTGAACCCCAAGATCGTCAGGATCGCGATCACCGTCTCCGGCGTGACCACGCGCCCGGTCAAGGCGTAGATGCCGGCCGTGATCGTCACGTCGTGGACCAGGGCGATCATGGCGCCGGCTGCCATCGTCCATTCGAACCGGAACGCGATGTAGAGCGTGATCGCGATCAGGACCAGGATCAGACCGCGAAGGGCCTTCTTCGAGATCTCGGCCCCCCACGTCGGCCCGATGTCTTGGACGTTGATGTCCTGATCGGCCACCCCGGCTTGCACGGCGAGATCGTTGAGCAGCCTCGTGGAGTCCTGGAGACCGGTGAGCGTTTGGGTCCGGACGGCGACGGAGTCGCCGCTCACAACCTGGACCGACCCGGTCAGACCGTACTTCGCGAGCGTCGCCTGGATGTCTTGGACCGTGGCGTCGGTGTGCAACGGGTAGGCGAGCTGAGCGCCGCCCTCGAAGTCGATGGAGTAGTTGAACCCACGGAACACGATCCCCACCAGCGACAGGACGATCAGGATGGCGGAGAACGTGAACCACCATCTGCGGTGCTCGATCAGCTTGAACCGGGGGATCCGGTACCCGCGGTAGACGTCGAAGAACTCCCGGAACGTCATGCTTCCGGCTCCAGGGTGGTGTCCAGGGCCTCGTGGTCGGCCGCGGCGGCCGACGTCAGCCCGAAGCCCCGCATCTCGACGAGCCACGGGGTCCTGGAGATCAGGAACATCGTCGGACGCTTGAAGAAGTAGACGACGAACAGGTCCAGCCCGGTCGCGACCCCCAAGGTGAGGGCGAACCCGCGCACCGAGCTCACCGCCGTGAGATACAGGACCGCTGCCGCGATCCCGGTCACGACGTCGGCGGCCACGATCGTGCGGAACGCCCGCTTGAACGCAGGCTGGACGGCCGTCTTGGGCGACCGTCCGTTCCGGATCTCGTCCTTCAATCGTTCGAAGAACACGATGTAGGAGTCGGCGGTGACGCCGAGCGAGATCACCAGACCCGCGACGCCCGCGAGCGTCAGCGCGTATCCGAAGCTCTTCCCGGCGATGGAGATCAAGGCGAGCGCGAGGATCGCCCAGATCGACATCCCGAACCAGGCGACGATCCCGAGAAGCCGGTAGTACAGGAGGAGGTAGATGAACAGGAGGATCAGCCCGGCGACGCCGGCGACGATCCCCTGCTTGAGCGATTCCGAACCGAGCGTGGGGCTGATCGTCGTGACCGATTGCCGCGTGAGCTCCACGGGCAGCGCGCCCGCGTTGAGCAACGAGGCCAGGTCCTTCGCTTCCTGTTCCGCGAAGTTCCCCGTGATGATGCCGTTGCCGGCAGTGATCGGGCTCTGGACGACGGGGTTGGAGATGATCGAACGGTCGACCGCGATCGCGATCTGGTTCGTCGGGGGCGGCTGGTTCACTGCAGCGGTCGTGGCTTTCGCGAACTTGTTCGCCCCATCGCCGCTTAACGTGAACGCCACAGCCCACTGCGTGATCGGGTCCGTCTGCGTGCCGCCGGTCAGCTGGGCGGAAGCCTTGGTGATGTCGTTCCCGATGATCACGACGGGGCCGAGATGCACCTTGGAGTTCGGTGCCGATCCGGCAGCCTGCGAGAGGTACCAGACGTCGTTCTGGTCCTGCGCGCCGCCTTGGCAGCCCTTCGAGGCTTGCTCTTGCGGGGTGGAGCACGTCAGTTGGATCGACGCGTAGCTCGGGTCGGTCGGCGCGACGATCTGAAGGGTCGGCCGCTCTTCGAGCCGCGCCGTCTTCCCGATGAGGTCGAGGATCGATTGGATCCCGGTCTCGCGTTGTCGCTGGGCGGCCGCAGCCTGCGTGGTGTAACAACCGAGGTTCTGGTCCTGCGAGCTATACACGCAATACTGCGTCGTCACGTGCGGGGTCGTGTAGCCGGCGAGCGCGGTCTGTGCCGCCTGCTTCGACGCGAAGCCGCACGGGAGCGGCTGCGTACCGCTCACGTCGAGCTTCGCGTAGCTGCCGGACGGATCGGGGGACGCCGAAGCGCTCGGGGATGCGCTGGCGGACGAGCTCGCCTTCACCTTCTTCGACGGAGACGCCGACGCGCTCGGCGTCGGCGTCGCGCTCGGATTCGTAGACGCCGCGGGGGCCTGGATACACCACGACGTCTTGGTGACCGTCGACGTGATGCCCTTGCGAGCGGCCTCGGCGTCCGCACGCGACGGGTAGCACTTCAGCTCGTTGTTCCCGAGATCCGTCAGGCAGTACTGCGACGCGCCCGGGGGCGGTCCGACGGTCGGCGATGCCGACCCCGATGACGTGGACGATGCCGACACCGAGGCGGACGCGCTCGGCGACGGCGTCGCGCCTTGCTTCGGGGCCGCCGTGATCCCGCCCTTCGCGGCATCGGCCTCCTGTTGCGAGGCGTAGCACTGCAGTTGGTCACCGTTCCCGTCCAGCAGACAGACCTGGGTGGCCTTGGAGCCCACGGTGAATCCGGTGAGGGCCTCCTTGGCGATCGACTGGTCGGCGGAGCACCCATAGCTGTCCTGCTTCGGGTCCTCGATGCAATAGACGTCCGAGACCTGCTGCTTCTGGGTGCTGTTCGACAGACCCGGGATCTGGACTTCGATCGTGTTGCCGGACAGGAAGATCTCCGGCTCGCCGACCCCGAAGGCGTCCACGCGGTTCCGGATGTTCTCGAGAGCCTGGTTCATCGTCCCCGTATCCGTGCCCGGCGGCGCCGAGAGGATCACCGCGAGCCCGCCCTCGAGGTCGAGCCCGAGCACGGGTTTGAACAACCCGAAGGCGAGCGAGAGCGTGGACGCCACCACCAGGAGCGCGACGAAGATCACCGAGACCCACAGTCCCCGGCTGCGCTTCACGCCAACAGCTCCTGTCCGTTGATGACCAACCGGAACCGCGCCTCGACCGCTTCGGCCGCGAAGCGGCACATCTGCATACGTCCGAGGAAGATCTCGAAGTACTCCATGACCTGGCTGATGGTGGTGTCGATCGTCAGCTCGAGGCTGACCGTGCGGGCGTCGGAGTCTACCCGCAGGAAGCTCTGTTCGACCGCGTAGTTGACGCGATCGTGGATGTCCCGGTCGACGTTCACTGCCTTGCGTACGCGGCTGCGGTGCACGTCGGATTTGTCCGCCAGGATCACGGCAGCGGAGATCGGCGAGACCGCCGTGCCCTCGGCTTCCTCGTGGTTGGCGATCGCGGCGATGATCGGCATGAGGTCGGCCCCTTCGACGCGGTCGCGGAGGCTGTGGTACACGAGGACCCCGCCGGTCTGCCCATGGGCGTCGCGCGCGAGCGCGTTCCCGACGTCGTGCAGATATCCGGCGACGCAGGCGAGCTGCGCCTCACGCTCGGTGTAGCCGAGCCGGTGGAGGACCTGGTAGCCGATGTTGGCGACGAGGTTCGCGTGCCGGAAGCCGTGCTCGGTGTAGCCCATCGCATCCATCACCCGGTCCGCCGACGCGATGTACAGCGAGAGCTCGGGATCGCCTTGGACATCCTCGAGGGTGACGCTCGCGACGTCCGGAGAGGCTGGCTCCGGCTCGGGGACCTCGGGAACGGGCGCGCCCTCGGGGGTTCCGATGGCGTCGGGCTCGTTCACGATCGGATCGGGCCTGCCGCGTTCTCGTCGGGCCCGTCGTCGGTTTGCGGGGCGATCTCCTCGTCGTCGTCCTCGTCGTCGTCCTCGTCGTCGTCCTCGTCGACGTCGTCCTCGGTGATCCGCCGCGCGATCCCGGCCCGGAGCATCTTGACGTGCGTCCCGGGCGCGATCTCCACGGTGACGGTGCCCTCTTCTTCGTCCTCCTCGACGATCGTGCCGAACATCCCCGACGTCGTCAGGACCTCGTCACCTACCTCGGCCGACTGCTGGAGGGCCGTTTGGTTCCGCAACCGCTTCTGCTGGTTCCGCATGAACACGAAGAGCAGGCCGAGCGGAAGCGCGAAGACGAGAAGCGTAACGAAGCCGCTTCCCGAAGAGCTCTGCGCGAGGAGGGAGTACATGGGGTTCCTTTCACGTCCTGGGATGGGTCGAGGTCCGTCCGTGGTGCGACGAGGACCGAGTCTACCTGCGGGGTCGAGCCGCGGCGGGTCAGATCGGGAGGCGGCCGCGGGGCGCGCGGCCGACGTGCGCGTACGCCCGCTCGGTCGCGAGGCGACCGCGCGGCGTCCGCTGGATGAACCCGAGCTGGATCAGGTACGGCTCGACCACGTCCTCGACCGTGTCCGGCTCCTCGCCGACGGCGGCCGCGAGCGTCGTCAGACCGACTGGCCCGCCGGAGAACTTGTCGATCACGGCATCGAGCACGGCGTGATCCAGCCGGTCGAGGCCCAGTTCGTCGACCTCGAACACGGCCAGGCCCGCCCGCGCGATGTCCCCGGTGACTCGACCGTCGTGACGGACCTCCGCCACGTCGCGCACCCGGCGCAGGAGGCGGTTGGCGATCCGCGGGGTCCCACGGGATCGCCGCGCGATCTCGTGGGCCCCATCGGCGTCCGCGCCGACCTGGAGGATCCCCGCGCTCCGCAGCACGATCCGCCCCAGGTCCTCCACGTCGTAGTAGTCAAGGCGCGGGCTGAACCCGAAGCGCTCGCGGAGCGGCAGCGTGATCCGACCCGGGCGGGTGGTGGCGCCGATCAGGGTGAAGCGCGGGAGGTCCAGACGGATCGAGCGCGCCGTCGGACCCTTGCCGAGCACCACGTCGAGCGTGAAGTCCTCGAGCGCCGGGTAGAGGACCTCCTCGACGGGACGCGGCATGCGGTGGATCTCGTCGACGAAGAACACGTCGCCCTCGCCGAGGTTCGTCAGGATCGCCGCGAGGTCGCTCGGGCGCTCGAGCGCGGGTCCCGAGGTGGGCTGGAACCCGGCCGACATCTCGTGCGCGACGATCTGCGCGAGCGTGGTCTTGCCGAGCCCCGGCGGGCCGCTGAACAAGAGGTGGTCGACGGCTTCCCCCCGTTCACGCGCCGCCTGGAGGAGCAGGGCGAGCTGCTCCTTCACACGATCCTGCCCGACGAACTCCGCGAGCGAGCGGGGACGCAGGGCGATGTCGAGCTCGTGGTCTTCAGGAGACAGGACGGCAGCCTCGCTCACGCGGTCCTCGGAGCGTTCGGGGTCCGGGCCCGTGAGATCCACCACCTCGCTCATCGTCCCACCTGTTGGAGCGCTTCGCGGAGGAGATCCTCGACCGGCTTCCCGTCGACGTCCATGCCGCGCAGGGCCTCGGAGGCCTCGACGGGCGTGAGACCGAGTTGCAGCAGGGCATCGCGCACGTCCGCGAGCGGACCTTCGGCCACGAGCTCCGACTCGCCGCCGAGCTTGTCCCGAAGATCGAGCACGACGCGTTGCGCGACCTTCTTCCCGACGCCGGGAACCACCGTGAGCGTCGCGGCGTCGCCCGCCAGAACCGCGCGGCGGATCGCATCCGGTCGCAGGGCCGACAGGAAGCTGAGCGCGACCTTCGGGCCGACGCCGGTCACGCCGGTGAGCTGATCGAACAGCTCGCGCTCGTCGGTGGTGGAGAACCCGTAGAGCGTCATGGAGTCCTCGCGGACCACCATGCGTGTCTGGATCCGCGCCATCCCGCCCACGGGTGGAAGGGCGGCGACCACGGCGGTCGGAACGGCGACGTCGTACCCGACGCCGGCGACCGCCAGCACCACGTGCGTCGCCGACTTCTCGACGACCTCGCCCTCGAGGAACGCGATCATGGCGCCGATCGCACCCGGGTCGGACCCGGGGGGCGCGCCGCCGCCCTCATACGCGAACCCATCAGGTGCGTGAGCGCGATCGCGACGGCGTCGACCGCGTCCGCTTGAACCGGGCAGTCCCGGAGCCCGTGGATCCGGACGAGCGCGTCACGGACCTGATGCTTGTCGGCGTTCCCGGCGCCGGTGATCGCGATCTTCACCTCGTTCGGTCCGTACTCTTCGACCGGCAGACCTGCCCGGTCCGCGACGACCATGACGGCCCCCGTCGCTCGCGCCACCTGGAGGGCGCTCACCTGGTTGCGGTTCCACGCGAGACGCTCGATCGCGACCGCGTCCGGCGCGTACAACCCGATCGCGGCATCGACCTCGTCGGCGAGTCGGCGGAGGCGCGACGGTCCGGCCAGATCGGGCGGCGTCCGGATCGTCGACGCCCACACCAGCGAGATCTTCCGATCCGCCCGTGCGACGACCGCGAGCCCGACGTTCGCGACCCCGGGATCGACGCCGAGAACGCAGGAATCGAACATCTGTTCGCGCAGTCTAGGGTCCTGATCTGCCCCGAGCAACGACCGGGCGAGCGGGGGTGGTTCGCGGTTCCGTGCTGGCGGCCGACCGGCCGCCGGATGGGGTCATCACCCCAGACCGCCGAGCGGCGGTTGTCCCGCCGCCGAGTTCGGCGCCGGCACCGTGTCCGGGGCGTTGCGGAGCACGGTGCGCGGGGAGGCCAGTTCGGCGCCGGTGACGAGCGCGACGGGCTGACCGCCGGCGGCGTCCACCGAATACAGCTCCGTGGGGCTGGCGCAGCCGCCGGCTTCGACGAGCAGGTGCGTCCGATCGAGCCACCCGAGCGCCGCCGTCGGCCGGTCCTCGAACGGCATGGCCGGGGTCGCCGATCCACCTTCGATGATCAACGCCTGACGGTCGTCGCACACCGTTCCCGTGTTCACCGACTTGAGCGAGCCGGCGGGCGCGAGTTGGAGGTCCTGGGCGAACGTGCCGTCGCTGCCACGCCAGACGTCCGTGAAGCTCGAGCGATGGCCCAGGTCCATCCAGTGGAGCTCCGGGTACCCGCCGCCGTGCTGGGCGACCCACCACAGACGCTGCCCGTCGGGACTGAACGCGATCGATGTGAATCGCGTGCCGCCCTGACCGAAGACGAGCCGGGTGGCATCGGCACCCTCGTTCGTCGAGAACCAGATCCCCTGTTTGCCGCCTTGCTCCACCACGAACGCGAGAGCCAGACCGCTAGGGTGGTAAGCCATCTGGAGATAGGTGCCGGATGGGAGCGCGGTCAGTCGCTCGACCCGGCCGTCGTCCATGAAGCGCTTCTCGGGCTCCCCCGCCGCGCCCGCGAACACGACGGCGAGGCCGATCGGATGCCCCCAGTCGAACGTCGAGGGCTGGGCGGCGGTCCCCGGCAGATCGGGCGCATCGGCGTCCAGTCCGCGAACGCGGAACCCGCCCAAGAGCACACGATCACCGAGGGGCCCCCACGCGAACGGGCCGGGATCCCGGACCGGGAACAGGCAGCTGAGCGTGTCCGTCGCCGGGTCGAGTGCCCAGGCTCGCCCGCCGGATACGAACGCGACCGTCTGGGACGGGACCGACGGACCGGCACAGCCGCTCGGGAGCGGGGTTCCGTCGGCGAGGACCGCCGCGGGCGCGGCGGGGGTGCCGCTGGACGTTCCGGTGGAGGTGGCAGGTGGCGCCGTGGGCGGGACGCTCGGTGACCCCTGGGTGCACGCGCCGACCGCGAAGGAGACCGCGAGGAGCCAACGGAGCGTGCGCATGCCGATGCTCGACGGTACACCGCTCATCGGGAGGTTGCGAGGGGCCGAACCGGCCCGAGATCGCTCAGAGGGACGCCATGACCTCTTCGGGGATGTCGAAGTTGGCGTACACGTTCTGGACATCGTCGAGCTCCTCCAACGCGTCGATCAGCTGCAGAACGTGGCGAGCCTCACCGCCGTCCACGGGGATCGAGGTCGTGGGGACCATCGAGATCTCAGCGGACGACGCCCGGACCCCTGCGCCGCGCAACGCGGCCTCCACCGCCTTGAAGTCCTGAGGATCCGTGACGATGTCCCAGGACGACTCGGAGTCCGCTAGGTCCTCAGCCCCACCTTGCAAGGCAAGATCGAGCAATGCGTCCTCATCCGGCGCGACCGCCTTGTCGACCACGATCACGCCCTTTCGCTGGAACATCCAGAGGGTCGATCCCGTCTCCCCCAGGTTCCCGCCGTTGCGCGTGAACGCGTGCCGGACCTCCTGGGCGGTCCGGTTGCGGTTGTCCGTCAGGGCCTCGACGACGAGAGCGATCCCGCCCGGTGCGTACCCCTCGTACGTGATCTCTTCGTATCGGGCGCCCCCCTCGAGCTCACCGGTGCCGCGCTTGATCGCTCGGTCGATGTTCTCGCTCGGGACGGAGAAGTTGCGCGCCTTCTCGACGGCCGACGCGAGCGTCATGTTGCCCTCGATGTTCCCGCCGCCCTCCCTCGCGGCGACCTCAACCGCGCGCAGCAGCTTCGCGAACATGTTGGACCGCTTGGCGTCGGCCGCGCCCTTCTTGCGCTTGATCGTCGCCCACTTCGAATGGCCGGACACCGGTCACGCTTTCCGCAGGAGATACTCGTGCAGGCCCGTCTCGCCGACGAGCTCGGGGTGGAACGACGTCGCGAGGAGGTTCCCCTGCTCCAGGACGACGGGCCGGTCCTCGAACTCCGCCAGCACCTCGACCCCATCCCCGATCCGCTCGATCCACGGCGCCCGGATGAAGACGCCGCGGACGCGATGGTCGATCCCGCGCACCCCGATGTCGGCCTCGAACGAGTCAACCTGACGCCCATAGGCGTTCCGGCGCACGGAGATGTCCATCAGCCCGAACAGCGCTTCGCCGCCCTCGACCTCGCGCGCGAGCACGATCATCCCCGCGCACGTGCCGAGGATGGGCATCCCTGCACGCGCCCGCTCCCGGATCGGATCGACCAGGTCGTAGGCGCGCGCGAGCTTGCCGATCGTCGTGGACTCTCCACCGGGGATCGCGAGGCAGTCGACGCCGTCGAGGTC
>JALYLP010000370.1 GCA_030774195.1 Actinomycetota bacterium
GTGAGGGAGCGCATGTCCTCCGCCTCGAGGTCGTGGACGTCGTTCTTGCCGCACGCGCGCGCGATCATCTGCATCTCCATGGTCATGGACTGCAGCAGGTTGAAGACGCGGTCGGCGGCAGAGTCGATCTCGAGTCGCTCCATCAGCTCGGGGTCCTGCGTGGTGATCCCGACCGGGCATCGGCCCGTATGGCAGTGGTGACAGAATCCGGGCTCGGTTCCGAGCTTCTCGTAGTCCTCCACGTAGAGCGGCGCGTTGCAGTTGAGCGCGATCAGCGCGGCCGTGCCGATCGAGACCGCGTCGGCGCCGAGGGCGAGGGCCTTCGCCGCCTCCACGCCGTTTCGGATCCCGCCCGAGATGACGAGCTGCACCTCTCCCAGCGCCTTCATGTCCTCGAGCGAGCGGACGGCCTCGCACAGCGCGCTCAGGGTCGGGATGCCGGTGTGGTCGAGGAGCACGTCCGGCGAGGCGCCCGTGGCACCCTCCATCCCGTCGATCACGAGCACGTCGGCCCCGGCCTTCACCGCGAGCTTGACGTCGTCCTCCACGCGGGATGCGCCCATCTTGACGTACACCGGCACCTTCCAATCCGTCGCTTCCCGCACCTCCTCGATCTTGAGCTGGAGGTCGTCGGGACCGATGAAGTCGGGATGCCGCACGGGTGAGCGCTGATCGACACCCACCGGGAGGGTCCGTTGCGCGGCGATCTCCGGCGAGACCTTCGACCCCAGCAGGACTCCCCCCGTGCCGGGTTTGGCTCCCTGGCCTACGACGATCTCCACCGCCTGCGCCATCTTCAGGTGGTCGGGATCGAAACCGTATCGGGAAGGGAGGATCTGATAGATCATCAGGTCGACCGCCTCCCGCTCCTCGCGGCACATGCCTCCGTCACCCGTGGTCGTCGAGATCCCGGCACGCTTGGCGGCCGTGCCGAGGGCGGTCTTCGCGCGACCCGACAGCGCTCCGTAGGACATCCCCGCGATCGTGATGGGACGGTCGAGCACCACGGGGTTCTCCGCGAACCTCGTGCCGAGCACGGTGCGGGTCTCGCACTTCTCCCGGTACCCCTCCAGCGGAACGCGTGACAGCGTGCAGGGAACGAAGGTCAGGTCGTCGAACCCGTGGACGACCCGGTGCATCGAGAACCCCTGCATCCGGTAGCGGCCGAGCTGAGCCTTGGTCTGGATGTCCTCGATCACGTGCCTCGGCCAGATCGGCGACTCGCGCAGGACAGGGGAGGGCGTGTGACCGTTCCGCTCGCTCACGGTCGCACCACGTTCAGCGTCATTAGAGGGCCGACTTCCATAGCTCCGGCTCCTTCGTCGAGAAGTTCCACAGCTTCCGCCCGGATCGGATCTTGGTGAAGTCGAGGCCGCCGGAGTCGATGCCGAACTCACCGACCGCCGCCTTGATGAGGCGGTGATCCTCCTCCGTGAGCTCTTCGACCTCCGCGTCGGCGCCGCGGGATGCGATCGTGCCGCCGACATAGATCGTCCCGTCGTACATCGAGTCGCCGATGCCGTCCGCGGCGTCGCCACAGACGATGATGGTGCCCTTCTGCATCATGAATCCGGACATGTAGCCCACGCTTCCGCCCACGACGAGCGTGCCGCCCTTCATCGAGATCCCGGCACGCGCTGCGGTGTCGCCCTCGATGAAGACGAGACCGCCGCGGATGGAGGCGGCGGCTCCGGACCCGGCATGACCGTGTACCTCGATCCGTCCATCCATCATGCACTCGCCGATCGCCCAGCCCGCGTTGCCGTGCACGACCACGCGAGGACCGCAGTTCATCCCGGCCGTGTACCAACCGACGGGACCGTCGAAGTCGAGCGTGACACCGTCGGCCTTCAGTGCGACGGCGAACGAGTGCCGGCCGGCTGGATCGCGCACCGCGATCTCGGTTGCGCCGTCTGCGATCAGGCGCTTGATCTCACGATTGACCTCCCGGGTCGTGAGGGGTTCGCAGTCGACGCTCGCCTCGGCAGCCGCGTTCGCGCTCGCCTCGGGACTCACCGCAGCCACCAGCGCACCTCTCGCGCCTGCATCTCCCGAGGCACGAGCGCGGGGTCCGGGAACAATGCCCGGATCGAGATCTCCTCCGACGCGAGGACGACCATCTCGTCGTTCTCCGCGAAGAGCAGTGGCTTCATCGCGAACTGGTCCCGTGCAAGCCCGATCCCGTCGGCGGTGGAGATGAGGTACGCGAACGTTCCGTCCAGATCGTCGATCGACGCGCGCAGCGCCTCGTCGAGCGAGTGCCCGGACTCGAGCTTGTCCGCGATGTAGACGGCGATGACCTCCGAGTCGTTGTCGGTCGCGAATCGGTGGCCCTTCTGCTCCAGCCGCCGGCGGAGCTTGTGGTAGTTCGTGATCTGCCCGTTGTGCACCACCGAGATGTCCGGGAACGGCCGGGCCCAGAACGGGTGGGAGTGCGCGAT
>JALYLP010000371.1 GCA_030774195.1 Actinomycetota bacterium
TCGGTGAGGACGTCGAGAACATCCTGCTGAAGCTGATCCAGGCCGCCGACTACGACGTGAAGAAGGCCGAGACCGGCATCATCTACATCGACGAGATCGACAAGATCGCCCGCAAGTCCGAGAACCCCTCGATCACGCGCGACGTGAGCGGCGAGGGCGTTCAGCAAGCGCTCCTGAAGATCCTGGAGGGAACCACGGCGAGCGTCCCGCCACAGGGAGGCCGCAAGCATCCCCACCAGGAGTTCATCCAGATCGACACCACGAACATCCTGTTCATCTGCGGCGGCGCGTTCGCGGGGCTGGACAAGATCATCGAGAGCCGGATCGGCCGCAAGGGCGTTGGCTTCGGGGCGGAGATCGTGTCGCGGGAGGACAAGGACCTGGGTGAGCTGTTCGGTCAGGTGCTTCCCGAAGATCTGTTGAAGTACGGCTTGATCCCCGAGTTCGTCGGGCGGCTGCCGGTACTGACCCACGTCAACAACCTCGATGAGGACGCACTCGTCGACATCCTGACCAAGCCGAAGAACGCGCTCGTGCGTCAGTACATGAAGTTCTTCGAGTTCGACGGGGTCGAGCTAGAGTTCACGGATGACGCCATGCGAGCGATCGCCGAGCAGGCGATCCAGCGCGGGACGGGTGCTCGCGGCCTCCGGGCGATCATGGAGGAGGTCCTGCTCAACGTGATGTACGAGCTGCCCTCCCGCGAGGACGTGACGAAGTGCCTCGTGGATCGCGACGTGGTCCTGACCGGGGTCAACCCGACGCTGATCCCTCGCGACCAGCACGCCGCCAAGAAGCGCGGCGAGCGGCACGAGCGCACCGCGTAGGCGTCACGGATGTAGAGGGGGCTACTCATGGAGCAGATGGGGTCGCGCGGCGGGCCCGGTCCGATGGTCGATTTCCCCTGGTGGGTCTTCCTGATCACCGGTATCGCGTGGATGATCATCGCGGTCATCGTGCTCCGGTTCGAAGCGGACCCCGTGACCTCGGTCGCGACCGTCGGGTTCCTGATCGGCTCGTTGTTCGTGTTCGCGGCCATCAACGAGTACGTCGCGGCCAACATGGTCGACACGTGGAAGTGGCTGCACTGGCTCATGGGATCCCTGTTCCTGCTCGGGGCGTTGTACGGCTTCATCCGCCCGTACGACACGTTCTTCGCGCTCGCCTCCGTGCTCGGCTTCTTGCTGGTGTTCATGGGGACGCTCGAGATCATCCGAGCCACCATGTCTCGCGAGGTGAACCCGCTCTGGGGCCTCGGGCTGGTGAACGGGATCCTCTTGCTGCTGCTCGGCATCTGGGCGTCGCAGCGGTACTACCCTGCGAGCGCCGTGCTGCTGCTGATCTGGGTGGGTTTCATGGCGCTGTTCCGAGGGATCGGTCAGATCGTGCTGGCCTTCGGGATCCGCCGGGAGATCCGCGGGTAGAGCCGATCAGGGCCGTTCGAGGACCGCGCGGGCGACCGCTAGGTCCTTGGTGGCGCGGAGCCCCTCGAACGTCGCGACCGCCGGCGCGATGATCGCTCGAGCTTCGTCCCCGCGACCTTGACGTCCCAGTGCGCCGGCGAGATCGACCTCGGTGAGGGCGCGCTCCCATGGAGCCTCGAGGCGATCGAACCGCTCGATCGCCGCTCGGAGCGAGGCTTCGGCGCGGGCGTGGTCGCCGGCGGCGGACGCCGCCCGCCCCTCCAGCCGATCCGCGAACGCGAAGACGCTTTGCGCGTCGGTCTTCTCCGCGTGCGCGCGCATCCCCTCGACGCGCGCGTCGACACCGTCCCAGGAGTCTGTCGCGGCGACGAGCTCGCTCTCGGCCTCAAGAGCGTCGCCCTTGTGGACCGCCCAGTTGGTGGGTCGCTCCAAAGAGCGAGCCCGCGCGAGATCCCCAGTGCGAACGACGTACCGCAGCAGGAAGGGGTACAGCCTGCCGGACGTCGTGCGCTCGCGGGTGGAGAGAAGTCCCGATAGTCGGTCGCTCTCGACGACATCGCCTCGGGCGTCGTGGATCAGCGCCGCCGTCCCGAACGCGTGGGCCGCGAAGTACGGCGGCTCGTCGCGACGATCATCCAGCAGCTCGCGGAGGAGCCGGAACTCGTCCAGGGCGGCATCCCACGACCCGAGGCGGCAGAACGTCACACATCGCCATGCACGGAGATGGATCTCGACGTTGGGACCCCTCCCGGCGACCGCTGCGAGGCCTTGACCGCTGACCTCTAGGGCTCGCGTGTATCGCCCGGTCTCGTAATACCCCCACGAGCCCATGCCGTAGAAGTCCCCGATCTCGACGACGTCGGTGACCCCGTCCATGATCGCCGCGCGCTCGTGCCAGAGCGAGATCGCTTCCCGGTAGTTGCCGACCGAGGACCACGCGCCCTGCGCGTTGTCGAGCGCGAACGAGGCCAGGTCAGGTCTTCCGATCCGGATCGCGATCCCGGCGGCTTCCCTGCCTGCGTTCGCGAACGACCTGAGCTGCTCGTCCGTCAGCGCTTCGTCGGGGAAGGCGAACGGCCACGAGGCGCGGAGCCCGAGCACCCGAACCCGCTCTTCGCTGTCGCCCTGAGGGAGGTTCGTCGCGGCAAGATCCAACATCGCGCGGACGTCCGCTTCGGGTGGGGTCCCGCCACGCATCGAGCCGGGCCAACGGACCGCGATCTCGGAGGCACGGGCGGCCAGGTAGGCAACGCGCCGAGCGTCCGGCGGCTGGGCGGCGTCGCGCACGAGCGCGGCTTCGCGGAAGTACCGCCACGCGAGGTCGCCGGTGAAGGCGACCAGGAACGCTTCCGCGAGCGACTCCAGCGCGTCCGTCCGCTCCAGATCGCCGGAGGCCAACGCGAGCGCCTCTTCGGCCAGGCGGGCGGCCTTGCGCGGCACCAGTCGTAGACGAGCGGTCGCCGACGCGCGAAGCAACCAGCGGACGGCCGCCGAACGGAGGCTATCGTTCGGCTCGTCGCCCGTTTCCCCCGAGAGTCCGACCGCCGTCGCGTAGTGGTACGCCAGCAGCTCCGCGAACTCACCGGCGCGCTCCCCGGCCGTCCGTTCGAGCCACGCGGCCACGTTCGAATGCGCATCGGCGCGATCTCGGCGGGGGAGCGATTCGTACGCGACGTCGCGCGTCAGGACGTGCTTGAAGATGTACTCGCGCTGGCCGGACAACGTCGAGCCCGCTCGCGACGAGACCAGCTCGCGTTCCTCCAATCGACGCAAGGCATCGCTCGCGTCGGCCCCTGACACGTCGGTCAGCTCGGTGATCGGGCCCGTCCAGAAGACGCGGCCCACCACGGAGGCCGCCTGCAGCAGTCGCTTGTCACCAGCATCCAGGAGATCGATGCGTGAGGCGAGGACCGCTTGCACCGTGTCGGGGATGTCCACGTCTTCGATCCCCGAGGTGGCTCTCCAGCGGTCCCCCTCGCGCTGGAGGAGACCGCCGTCGATCAGCCGTCGGACGATCTCCTCGAGGAAGAACGGGTTCCCCTCGGCACGTTCGAGGATCCTCCCATGGACCGACGAGGGAAGATCATCGACGGTCAGCAGCAGCCGCACCAGTCGCTCAGCCTCGTCGCTCGAGAGCGGATCGAGGGCCAGCGAGGACATGTTCCTGCGTCCCCCGCCCCAGCTCGGTCGTTTCGCCGTGAGGTCCGGGCGCGACGGGCACAGGAAGAGCACCGGGCCTTCGACCTGTTCCGCCAGTTCGTCGAGCAGATCGAGCAAGACGGGGTCGGCCCAGTGGATGTCCTCGATCACCACGGTGACGGGCTCCGAGAGGGAGAGGGCCGTGAAGAACGAGCGCCACGCGGCGTGGAGCTCGTCGCGCACCTCGCGCGGGCCCGCGTCGGCGAACGACACCTCGGGATCCTCGAGCCCCACCGTGTACGCGAGGGCGGCGGTCGAGCGGGTGGGGTCGGTCGCGACCTCCTGGGTCAGGAG
>JALYLP010000372.1 GCA_030774195.1 Actinomycetota bacterium
CCGCCGCAACGACCTGGTTGGCGCTGCAGGGCATCAAGCGCGTCGTCGTCCGGCCTCGGCCGTCCGACGCCGATCCCGCTGGGACCCGCCTCTTGATCGCGCGACCGAACGGGACCTCGTGGCCGTCGTCCCATCCCGCCGTGCTCACGACCTTCACGCGGGTAGCCTCTCGCGAGCTGGGGTTGGGGCGTTCCGCGCGCACGGCGTTCACCGGATCGGACCTCGTCGTCGGGACGTCGCGCGTGTACCTGGGGGTGCACTACCCGAGCGATGTGGCGAGCGGGCTGCTCTTCGGACGAGCGATCGCTCGCCTCTGGCCTCGCGGTCGGTCGTGAGCCCGCTGTTACGCTCCGCGCGATGAGTCCCTCGCTCGCATCGGTCGGCTGGCCGGTCGTCGACCGCGTGCTCGGCTTCTCTCCCCACGGCGTGTTCATCGCCATCGGTTTCGCGATCGGAGCCTGGTTGTTCGGGCGACTCGCAGCGCGCCGCGGGATCTCCCTCGACGCCGTCAACTCGATCGTGTTCTGGTCCCTGATCGGCGCGATCGTGGGAGCTCGCGTCGCGTACGTGATCGCCCACGCGTCCGACTTCGCCTCACCGCTCGAGTGGCTTTACGTCTGGAAGGGCGGGATCTCCCTCCTCGGCGGCATCGCTGGAGCGACGATCGCGAACGCGGTCAACATCCGACGGTTCGACCTCCGGTTCTTCCAGGTCGCCGACACGCTGACGGCGCCGCTCGCCCTCGGGATCGCCATCGGACGGATCGGCGACCTCATCATCGGCGATCACCTGGGCAAGCCGACGTCCTGGATCCTCGCGTGGATCTACCACGGTGGCAGGTTGGCGCCCCCGTTCATCTGCAACGGCACGAGCTGCCAAGCCCAACTGCAAGGCAATCAGATCGAGATCATCAAGCGAGGCAGTGCCGAACTCCACTCCGGGCTCGAGACGATCGCG
The DNA here is from genome assembly GCA_030774195.1 of Actinomycetota bacterium. GTDB lineage: Bacteria > Actinomycetota > UBA4738 > UBA4738 > HRBIN12 > AC-51. The sequence goes on from JALYLP010000372.1 coordinate 958, forward strand.
ACGGGCGTCGGCGTGCATCAGACAGCGATGTACGACATGTTGATCGCGTGGGCGTTGTTCGCGTTCCTCTGGTGGTTCACCCGCGAGCCCCGGCGTGAGGGGACGGCGACGCTCGCGTTCGCTGTCTGGTACGGCTGCGCGCGCCTCCTCGAGGACTTCCTGCGGATCGACAAGCGCTTCGGCCCGCTGACGGGCTCGCAATGGACGGCGCTCACCGTGGTGGTGGTGAGCATCGTGCTGTTGATCGTCCGGGCGGCGACCAAGGGTCCGGGGCCGACGACGCCGGGGAGGGCTCAGGGAGGCGACGCGCCCATGGGCGAGACGCAACCAGCTCCCACCGAGGCTGCCTGAGGACGTCCCGCGGGCTTCAGCGTCGCTCGAAGGCCCAGTACTCCCACCCGTCCAGATCCGGAACGTCCAACCCCAACGCACCCAAGGTCGAGCAGATCTGCGTCCGGTGGTCGTTGCCGTGCTGGATCGCCTGGACGAGCAGCATGCCTTCGGCGTGATCGGTATCCGGGTAGTCCGACTTCCCGAGGACGGCGGAGTGCAGGGCGCCGCGGTCCAGGGCGTCCAGCATGCCGGTCCAGCGATCGCCGTGCTCGCGCATCTCCTTGCGCAGCTCGGCGAGCTGCCGAGCGCCGGCGTCCTCGCTCGACGCCAGTGTCGGCGTGGTCAGACGCTGCAGGTACCGTTCGTCCGCGTCCACCAGATGCGTCAACGTCTGCATCGTCGATCCGTACGTACCGTCGATCCGCGCGTCGAGGTGCTCGGGATCCAGCTGCTCCAAGGCGTCGATCAACGTGATCGTCGCCCACAGGTGGTGCCCGAACATGGCGCGGAGCACGTCGGACGGGGTCGTCATCGAGCCATCAGCGACAGCGGCTTGCCGATCTTGGACTTCGTCTCCTTGCGGATCGCATCGGCTGCCTCGCGCAGCGCCTCGGAGGCCGGGGACGATGGATCGCGAAGCACGATCGGCGCGCCCGCGTCGGCTCCCTCGCGCAGCGCGGGAACCAGGGGGACCTGGGCCAGCAACGGGACCGCGAGCGTCTCGGCCGCGAGCCGTCCGCCACCCTCTCCGAACAAGGATTCGCGCTCGCCGCAATGAGGGCACACGTAGTACGACATGTTCTCGATCACGCCGATCGGCCGGAGGTTGGTCCGCTCGGCCATCTTGCCCGCACGCTCCGCGACCTTTCGCGCGGCCTCCTGCGGCGTGGTCACGACGACCATGGAGGCTCCCGGGATGAACGAAGCGAGCGAGATGCTGACGTCGCCCGTGCCCGGCGGAAGGTCGCAGAGCAGGAAGTCGAGGTCACCCCAGTACACGTCGCCGAGGAACTGCTCGATCGCCTTGTGCAGCATGGGTCCGCGCCAGATCACGGGCGTCTCTTCCGGCACGAAGTGGCCCATCGAGATCACCTTCACGCCGTGGGCCTCGAGCGGCATGATCATGTTGTCGAATCCGACGGGCTTGCCCTCGGCGCCGATCATCCGCGGCACGCTGAAGCCCCACACGTCGGCATCGAGGATCCCGACGTTCGCACCCTCGGCCGCGAGCACGCACGCGAGGTTCACGGCGACGCTCGATTTGCCGACCCCGCCCTTGCCCGATGCGATCGCGATCAGCGCGGTCTGCGGCGGGAACGAGATCTTCGATGGGGGAGGGGCTTGCCCCGCAGGGGCGCCGCGGAGCTGCCCGACGAGCGCTTGGCGCTGCTCCTCGCTCATCGGGGTCAGGGAGACCTCGACGCGCTCGACGCCGGTGACTGGCTGAACGGCCGCGGTGACGTCGGTCGTGATGCGGTCGCGCAGCGGGCAGCCTTCGATCGTCAGGAGAACGTGGACCCGAACGAGTCCTCCCTCGATCTCGATCCGCTGCAGCATCCCGATGTCTTCGATCGGTTTGCCGATCTCGGGGTCCCGAACGCTTCTGAGCGCCTCGCGGATCTGCTCTTCGGTGGCCATCGGCGTTCGTCTCCCAGGTACGATTCCCACATATGCACGGTGCGTACCGTGCAAATGCAGTCTACGACGGGGGAGCCCCCATGCCGGAGCCGCTCGCGATCGAGGTGCACAAGGCGCTCGCGGAGGACACGCGGTACCGCCTGTACCGATACCTCCGGCTGTCCGGACGTCCGGTCGCCGTCCGCGAGCTGGCGACCCGCCTCTCCCTGCATCCGAACACCCTCCGGCCGCATCTCCGCCGTTTGGAGGAAGTCGGTCTCGTCGCACGGGAGACCCGCCGCACGGCGGCTGCCGTGGGCCGGCCGCAGACCCTCTACGTGGCGGTCGACGTCGAGCCGCGCGAGGGTCGGGACCACAAGCTTCTCGCCGACATCCTGTCCGGCCTGCTCACGACTTCCAAGCAGCGCGACCACGCCGAGGAGCTCGCGCGCGAGTGGGGCGCGTACCTGGTGGGCCGGTCCACCCCGAGGCCCGGCGCGAAACGGCCGTCCGGTCCGAACCTCGCCACGTTGCAGGACGGGCTCGCCCGGGCCGGGTTCACGCCGCGGTTCCGGCGTACCGGCAAGCAGACGGTGGAGATCACCCTGCGTGATTGCCCGTTCCGCGATCTGTTGGACGAGCATCGAGCGCTCGTGTGCGCGGTCCATCGCGGGCTGCTCGAGGGGATGCTCGCCGCGTCCCGGCCCGCGCTCCGGATGACGTCGTTCGAACCCCTCGCCGAGCGCACGACCGTCTGCCGGTTGACGGCCCGCGGCGGCCGAGAGACCGCTCGGCCCGGAGCGGACTGAAGTCGGCTCCGGAACGCGCCGATGGAACGAGCGACGCGGGGGGCGGCTCCGCGTCCACCGATCGATGGCGCCAGGGAGGCCTCGAGATGGAAACAGGCTCACCGATCGTGCCCGAGTTCAACTCGTGGCTCGAGGAGTTGGTCAAGGGCGAAGGTTCCGACCTGCACGTCAAGGTCGGGTCGCCTCCGATGATCCGGTTGCCCCACGGACTCATCCGCCTGGAGCGCGATCCGCTCGGCCCGATCGAGACCCAGGCGATCGCCGACGCGATCGTGCCCGAGGATCGCAAGGCCACCTTCACCGAGCGGGGAGACGTGGACTTCGCGTACTCGGTGGCGAACGTCGGACGCTTCCGCGCGAACGTGTTCCGCCAGCGTGGCTCCATCTCGATGGTCCTGCGGAAGCTGCGATTCGGGGGCCCCTCGTTCGAAGAGATGGGTCTGCCGGACGCGGTCCGCAAGCTCGCCGACGAGCACCGCGGGTTGATCCTCGTGACCGGACCCACCGGCTCGGGCAAGACGACGACCCTCGCCGCCATGATCTCCTACATCAACCAGACCAAGCCGGTCCACATCGTCACGATCGAAGATCCGATCGAAGTGCTGCATCGGGATGACGTTGCGTCGATCAACCAGCGCGAGATCGGCAACGACACCGAGGATTTCCTGTCCGCGCTCCGAGCGGCCCTCCGCCAAGACCCCGACGTGATCCTGATCGGCGAGATGCGCGACACGGAGACCGTGCGCGCGGCGCTCCAAGCAGCCGAGACCGGGCACCTCGTGCTCTCGACGTTGCACACGACCGACGCCACCGAGACCGTGAACCGCGTGATCGACTTCTTCCCGCCGTACCAGCAGAAGCAGATCCGGCTGGCCTTGGCCGCGAGCCTCCGGGGGATCGTCTGTCAACGGCTCGTGCCGACCGTCGACGGCGGGCGGGTGCCCGCGCTCGAGATCCTGGTGAATACGGGTCGCGTCGCGGAGCGCATCGAGGACCCCGACAAGACCTCCGAGATCAAAGAGGTGATCAAGGACGGCGCGTTCTACGGGATGGTCACGTTCGACCAGTGGCTCCTCCGGTTGATCCAGGAGGGGACGGTGTCGGTCGCGGACGCGATGCAAGCGGTCAGCAGCCGCCACGACTTCGAGCTCGCGATGCAGCAGGCCGGCATCGCCGTGCCCGTCTAGCCGCGATGACCGTGTCCCGCTAGCCGGAGCTACCGTCCCCGCTCGACCCGTTCGTCGACGCCGCCTCGGCGAGCGCGGTGAAGGTGGCTACCAGCCCCGAGAGCTCCATCGGAACCACGACCTTCGACGACGGCGAGGCGCCCACCTGCTTCAACGTGTCCAGGTACTGCAGGCGCATCGTCTTCTCGTCGACGGTGCTCGCGACCTCGAAGATCTTGTTCAGCGCGTTCGAGAAACCCTCCGCGCGGAGGATGGCCGCCTGTCGCTCGCCCTCGGCGGTGAGGATCGCCGATTGCTTCGAGCCCTCGGCGTTCAAGATCGCGGACTCCTTGTTGCCCTCCGCGATCGTGATCGCGGCTTGCTTCTGTCCGTCGGCCTCGGTGACCACCGCGCGACGCGTCCGCTCGGCGGACATCTGCCGGGTCATCGCCTCCTGCACCAACGGCGGCGGGCTGATCTCGCGGATCTCGACGTTGGTGACCTTCACACCCCACCGCTCGGTGACCTCGTCCAACTTCACCCGGAGCAGGCTGTTGATCTCGTCGCGCTTGGCGAGAACGTCGTCGAGCGAGATGTCCCCGACCACGGCCCGCAGCGTCGTGGCCGCGATGTTGGTGGCCGCGCCGGCGAAGTTCGAGACGCCGATGACCGACGTCGCCGCGTCGAACACCTTGTAGTACATGATGAAGTCGATCGCGATCGCGGCGTTGTCCTTCGTGATCGAGTCCTGTCGCGGGATCTCCAGATAGAACTCACGGAGGTCGACCATCACGCCCCGGTCGATGAACGGGATCAGGACGACGAGGCCCGGTCCCCGGGTTGCGTGCAGTCGTCCGAGGCGGAACACGACCAGGCGCTGATACTCGGGGACGATCTTGATCGCCTTCGTGAGCAGGAGCAGCGCGAAGAGAACGAGCAGCCCGAGGATGATCCAAACGATGGGCATCAGTTGGTGCCTCCTTCTGGGTTCGTCGATGGCGCTGGGCTCGTCGATGGCGCGGCCGTGATGGTCGACGCCTCTGGCGAGTCCGTGTGCTCGCCGTTGGACGGCTCGACGGTGAGCACGAGTCCGTCGAGCGAGGTCACACGTATCTTGGCTCCGCCTTCGATCGGCCCGGAGGGAGCGACCGCCCGCCACTCTTCGGACGCGACCCGAACGACGCCGCCCTTCGGCCCCACGCCGGCGGCGAGCGCCACTCCCTCCTGTCCGACGACGCTTCGGCTCCAGATCGAAGGCTGATGGCGCATCTTGAGGGCGGCCGCGACGACGATGCCGAAGAACACCCCCGCGAATACCGCGACGCCGAACAGCGCCCACAGAGACACGGAGGCGCCTCCCGAACGGTCGTAGAGGAACCATCCGCCGAGCAGCAGGAAGATCAGCCCGAGCGCGCCCCAGATGCCCAGGCCCGGTGCTTTGAGCTCGATCACGAAGCACACCACCGAGGCGATCAGGAACAGGATGCCGATGAACCGCACCGGCAACAGCCCGAAGGACGCGATCGACAGGACCAGCAGGATCGTGCCGATCGTCCCACTGAAGACGTGCCCAGGGATGATCAGCTCGAGGACGATCAAGCCCAGGCCGATCCAGAAGAAGATGAACGCGAGGTTGGGATCAAGCAGGGTGTGCAGGAAGTCCACGAACCCGCCCATCTCCTGATCCTGCAACACGGCGCCGGCCGTATGCAGGGTGACGTCGGTTCCGTTCCCCAGCCGCACGCTCGTCCCGTCGAGCTGCCCGAGGAGGTCTTGGGTGGACGGTGCGATCAGGTCGATCACCTTGGCCTGGAGCGCCTCCTCGGCGGTGATGCTCGCAGCCTCGGTCACGAAGGTCTCCGCGACGTCGGCGTTCCGCCCGTAGGTCTGTTCGATCGTTCGCATGGAGGCCGCGGCGTCGTTCCGGACCTTCTCGCCGAGCGTTCCGGAGATGTCCCCTCCCGAGAGACCGATCGGGGTCGATGCCCCGACGTTGGTTGCGGGCGCCATCGCCGCGACGGGGGCCGACAGGAGGATGAACGCGCCGGCCGAGGCGGCCCTCGCGCCGCTCGGGGCCACGTAGGCGATGACCGGGATCGTGGAGGTGAGGAACGACTGTGTGATCTCGTCCATCGACGATCCGAGCCCCCCGGGGGTGTCGACCGTCAGCAGCACGGCTTCGGCGCCGTCGGCCTGTGCGCGCGCGACGTTCGAGGTGATGTAGTCGGCGGTGAAAGGGTCGACCACGCCGTCGAGGGTCAGGGACACGATGACGGGGCCGGAGGTCTGGGCGTGCGCCGCAACCTGTCCGAGGACCGCGACCGAGATCATCGTGGCCCCGAGGACGAGCCGCGCGGTTGCCGAAGCGATGCGGGTCACGGCCGGTGTTTCTCCTTCCGTCAACAGCATAGCGCGCGCCGCGCCTTCCGGTTCGACGGTTGTTGCGTTCCTGTTGCGAGCCTACGCCCATCCGCTGCGGTGACGAAGGGAACAGTGCTCCATGGCGCCAAGGCGAAGAGCGTGGGACCATCGACGGAACGGCAAACTTCGCACCCCGGACCCGACGTACGTATTGGAAGGAGCGTCCCTGGTGCAGGGACCTGGACACGAAGGCCCGCTGCTCCCACGCGAGGAGCAGCAACTGATGGAAGGGCTCCTTGCCGGTGACGATGCTGCCATCCGCGCGCTCTACGGGCGGTTCGGACGTCCCGTCTACACGATGGGACTCCGGTTGCTGGGCTCCCGCGAGGCCGCCGAGGAGCTCACCCAAGATGTCTTCCTCACCGCCTGGCGCAAGGCGGCCCGCTTCGACCCGCAACGCGGCCGGCTCTCGACGTGGCTCATGACGATCGCGCACAACCTCGCCGTGGACAGGCTCCGCCGTGACACCGGCGTTTCGCGACCGCACCTCGTCATGGTCGACGAGGTGCCGGATCGGCCCGCGGGGGACGAGGAGTACGCGTTGATCGAGCGTGACGAAGCCCTCCGCGCGCTGGCCTCCCTTTCCGATGCCGAGAAGCGCCTGATCGCGCGCGCCTATTTCCGAGGGATGACCGCGCGGGAGATCGCCGAGGCGGACGCGATCCCGCTCGGAACCGTGAAAACGCGGCTGCGATCAGCCCTCATCAAGATCCGCAAGGCGAACGAGCTGAAGGAGCCGTCGTGAATTGCCCTGCCGTTCGCGACCGGCTCCCCGAGCACGCGCTCGGCGTCGCCGACCACCACGACGTCCACGCGATCGAGCGGCACCTCGCGTGGTGCGCCGCGTGCCGGAAGGAAGCGCGCGACCTGGAGCGCGCTGCGGCCACGTTGGCGTTCGCGCCCGCTCCCGTCGTTCCGCCGCAGGAGCTGGAGGAGCGGATCGTCGTCGCGGCCCGGCGGGACCGTCCCTCCACGACGACGACCAAGCCGGTCCGGCGTCGAGGCCGGCGGGTCGGCGTCGTGCTCGTCGCCGCAGCCCTGATGATCGCCGGCCTCGGCGCCGGCGCCGTGCTGGGGCGCCGCGACGGTTCTCCCGTCAGCCCGAGCACGCAAGCGCAGCAGCAGGATGCCGCGTTCGAACGGTTCCAACGGATCATCCAGACGGCCGCCACGGCCGATCCGCGCACCAAGGCCGCCGTCGGGTTGCTCGCCCCGTCCGGCGAGATGCCGTGGCGAGGGGCCGCGCTCGTGATCGTCTCGCCGAGCGGCGACGACCAGGTCGTCGTGACCGTCGACGGCCTGCCGCACGGCCGTCGCCCCTATCAGGTCGAGGTCACGGACGGTCACGGACACGCGGTGGCCGTCGCCGTGGTGCGACACCTGGACGGCGAAGGCGGGGCCATGGTCGCCCGCATCGTTGCGAGGGATCTGACCGACTACGTCCGCGTCGTCGTCAGCGACGCGCGTGGACGGACCGTACTGACCGGCGTGCTCGACCCGGCGCCCCCCGCCGGCTGACCGCCCGGCCGCTCCGCGGCTCCGTATGCTCGCCGCGATGCGCTTCGGACTCGCCCTTCCGCAGTACGGCTTCTCGCTCCCATCCGGACGGGTCGGGGTCGATGACGCCGTCGGGTGGGCACGCCGCGCCGAGGACCTCGGGTTCGATTCGGTCTGGCTGTCGGATCACTTCTTCTACTCGTTCGCTCGCTACGGCGCGGACCCGGCGCCGATCGACGCGCTCGAGCCGCTGACCACGCTCGCTGCGATCGCGACCGGCACCGCGCGGGTCCGTCTCGGCGTCCTGGTCCTCGCCGCAGGGTTCCGGCCGCCGGATCTCGTCGCCAAGGCTGCCGCCACGATCGACCGACTGAGCGGAGGGCGACTGGAGCTCGGTCTGGGCGCCGGGTGGCTGGAGGACGAGTTCCTGGCCTTCGGCTATCGGTTCGGCACGACCGGCGAGCGGTTCGAGGTTCTCGAGCGAACGCTGCACGGGCTGACGCGATCGCTCACCGATCCCGGGTCTCCCGGTCCGTCGCCGGTGCAGGAGCCCATCCCGATCTGGGTCGGCGGGAAGGGGGGTCCCCGCCTGTTGCGGCTCGCCGCTCGCTACGCGGCGGGCTGGAACGTGGTGTGGCGGATGTCGCCCGAGGATCATGCCGGCC
>JALYLP010000373.1 GCA_030774195.1 Actinomycetota bacterium
CTCCGATCGCGCGGGCCTGCTCGCTCAGCGAAGGCCGGCCGGCGACGAGGTCAGCGACCTCAGGCAGGTAGTCACGAGTCAGCCAGAACCGACGACGCCATCCGGTGTCACTGCTGTCGTGCGTGAACACCACCACGCGGCGAGCCACGCGCCGCATCTCGCGCAGGCCCGCGATCTGGTCCTGCCAGTGATGAACGGTGCTAAAAGCCATCGCGGCGTCGAAGGACTGGTCCTCGAACGGAAGGCTCTCCGCGACAGCAGCCACGCACGGCGCTGCGTCTGCGGGACGCTGCGCACGCATGAGCGCCGACGGTTCCACCGCGGTTACGTCACGGCCGGGGGGCTCGTAGGAGCCGGTGCCAGCCCCGACATTCAATACCGTCCGCGCATCGCCGAGCGCAGCCCAGATCCTTGCGGCGATCCGCGGCTCGGTGCGCCGCGTCACGGTGTAAGCGGCTCCGATCGTGTCGTACAACTGCGCGCTGGACATGTCGCTGACTCCCTGGCTGTCACCATATCCATCGAGCGCGAGGCACAGACCCAGATCAACCCGGGCATCCTGGCCAAGATCTCGCTGCCGGCATTCCGACACGTATCGCAGCCCCGCTAGGCTGGCCACGTGACCTGGTACACACGTGAGAACGCTGCCGAGCGGGTCGGAGTCGAGCCCTCCTATCTCGTTCGACTCGTGGATCTCGGCATCCTTGCCCCGGAGGATCCGGATCGTTTCTCGCCGGGTGACGTGCGGCGCGTGCTGATGGCGAAGTCGCTCGAGGATGCCGGGATCCCGCTCGAAGGTGTGGCCGCCGGCATCCAGAGCGGTGCCCTGTCGCTCTCCTTCCTCGACGCGGCTAGCTACGAGCGATTCGCCGCACTCGGCTCCGAGACGTTCCGCCAGGTCAGCGACCGGACCGGGATCCCGCTCGAGCTGCTGATGCTCGTCCGCGAAGCGATCGGCATGGCGCAACCATCGCCCGATGACCGACTTCGCGACGATGAGATGGCGATCGTGCCGTTCATCGAACTCCAGCTGGCGGAGGGGTTCCGGGCGCCCGCGATCGAGCGTCTGCTCCGTGTCCAGGGCGACAGCACGCGGCGGGTCACCGAACAAGAGGGTGCATGGTGGAACTCCGAGGTGATCGAGCCCGCCATGGCGGCGGGCAAGGGCCCGGAGGAGATCGCGAACGCCGACCTCGCCGACCGGATCGCCCCGCTTTCGGAGCAAGCCCTCCTGGCCATGTACCACGCGCAGCAGGCTCGCGCCTGGACCGCCAACATCATCGAAGGGTTCGAGGTGATGATGGCGAAGGCTGGGATCCACAGCCGCTTCGAGCGCCAACCGGCGATCTGCTTCCTCGATATCAGCGGCTACACGCGGCTCACCCAGGAACGCGGCGACGATGCTGCCGCTGATCTGTCGACGACGGTCGCGCGTCTGGTGCGGCGCAGCTCCGTGCAGCACGGCGGCAAGCCGATCAAGTGGCTGGGCGATGGCGTCATGTTCTACTTCGGCGATCCAGGCCCCGGCGTGCGTGCCGCCCTCGAGATGGTGGTCGGGTTGGCCGACGCGGGGTTGCCGCCAGCACACGTCGGCCTGCACGCGGGGCCGGTCCTGTTCCAGGAGGGCGACTACTTCGGCCAGACCGTGAACCTCTCTGCGCGCATCGCCGACTATGCGCGGCAGGGCGAGGTGCTGGTCAGTCAGGCGGTGGCCGACGCCTCCCAGGAGACGGGGATCTCGTTCGGAGATATCGGTCCGGTGGAACTCAAAGGCGTATCTGGAACCGTGCACCTGCTTCGGGCGCACCTCGCCTGACGATCGACCGGTTGGGGAGGCGAGATGCGGAAATTGATCGCGGCCGGGGTGGTGCTGGTCGCAGCGATCGCCGCGATCGGGTTCGTTTTCGGATCCCGGGACGACCGGATCGCCCCCTCGATCATCCAGACCGGTCCGGAACGAACACCGGCGTTCGCGTTCGCGGTCGGCCGGTCCGGCGCTCTTCCCACGGCCGCGATCAGATCGAGGAAGGCGGTCCGGACCGATCCCCTCCTGCATCTCCGCGGGGCATCCAGGCTCGCGTCGAAGACAGCGATCGCGTCGATCACCCGGCTCTACCGAAGTGCCTTCCTGGATCCCGCGCACTGGCAGAGCGGAACGTACGAGAGCCTCTGGCGGGACTTCGCGAAGGCCGCGAGGGCCCGGGCCCGGAACGACGTCCGGGTTCTTACCGCGGGTGCGGCGGCCGGCGAGGCGTACGACGCGATCGTGCCGCGCCCGTCCATGATCAGCACCACGGTCCTGCTCGAACGGAAGGGCAAGCCGGTCATGGTCCTCGTGAACGCGCGATTCCGCGCGCTCGGCCGGAGGATCGCCGGATCGTCGAACACGAGGTTCGACAGCACGGGTCGGTTCTTCTTCCAGCGTGTCGGAGGGAGTTGGAAGATCGTTTCCTACGACGTGCGACGGAGCGATGACAGGGTCGAGAAGAGCCTCCCGAGCGCGCCGGCTGCACCGGATGCCTCGGCGACGGGGGCGCCATGAGGCGGCGGGCAGCTTTCGTGATCCTGGCGCTGACGGCTTGGACCCTCGGCTCCGCCCTGGGAGCGATCGCGCCCGGCTCGAGCGAAGCATCGGGGGACCCACCGATCATGCTTTCGGCCGCGCACGCCGGATACACACCGGACCTCACCGGAAACCAGCCGATCTCGATCCTGGCGATCGGCTCCGGCGCGCGCCCGTACCAGGGTCCCGAGCGCGGGCTCGCCGACTCGATCCACCTGATCGATATCGACCCGAAGAACCGACACGCCGTGATCATCGGGATCCCTCGCGACTCGTGGGTCTCGATCCCGGGCTACGGGATGAACAAGATCAACGCGTCGATGGGCATCGGAGGTCCCCCGCTGCTGGTCAAGACGGTCGAGCAGCTGAGCGGGATCCACATCCAGTATTTCGCCCTGACGTCGTTCTGGGGGCTCACGTCGATGATCGACCAGATCGGCGGGCTGACGATCCGGGTGCCGTTCCCGATGCACGACAGCTTCTCCAGAGCGGACTTCCACCCCGGCGTGCAACGGTTGCGCGGCGCGGAGGTCCTTGCGTTCAGCCGCGACCGTCACAGCTTGCGGTCGGGCGACTTCGGAAGGAGCGAGGACGGCGGCCGCGTGCTCATCGCCGCGCTCACCCAGTTCCGGACGGAGTTCGAGAAGGACCCGACCGCGCTGCTCCGGTGGGTCTCGGCGGGGATGCGCAGCCTTTCGACGGACCTTCCGCTCACGAACGTCCTGCGGCTCGCGTTCCTTTGCGCCCGGATCCCGCCGAGGAACGTCCAGAACGTCGTGCTGCCGGGCAGCGTCGGGTCCGCGAACGGCCTGTCGATCGTGCGGCTCTCCCCCTCGGTCAGGACGATCTTCCGAGACGCGAGTCGTTCGGCGATCGTCCTCGGAAGCCACCGCCCTGGATCGCCGACCGCGGGCCAGTAGGAGCCCGTGCCGTGCGGAATGGAGACGAGCGTGAGCGATGGGCGAACGCTTGTCAGCACCCCCTCGTTCATCGGTACGATGGAGGACAGCACCCGATGCACGAGGAGGCGAGGCCATGAACATCGGCACGCAGCGTCGGACCGTCTATATCGAGCCGGTCGAGGAGCCCGAGTCTTCCCCTGTGAACGAGCCTTCGCCGGCGATCGCTCCCCAACCTGTCGACCCACATCCGGAGGAGCAACCCAAGCCAAGTCGCTGACGCCCATGGATGATCGGTGGAACCGGGTCCCGGACGGGATCGACCCGATCGTTGGCTATCGAGCTTGGTACTACACGATCGGGCAGCGGGGAGCGCGACTGCACCCGCTCGTCCAACGTGGGAGCGGCGTACCTGTGGGGGTCAGCGATTGGGACGGGGCCTCGTGGTCGTGGGTGACGGCGACGTGCTCACGGCTTGCGGCGTCGTGGCACGTCGCTCCCGAGGAAGACTGCACCTGCGGCTTCTACGCCATGAGCACACTGCCCCCCGTGGCTTCCGCCTGCGGATCCAGGACGGCGGAGATCGGACCCGGTGACACTTCCGGCGTGGTCCTGGGACGCGTTGAGCTCGCGGGAAAGATCATCGAGCACGAGTGGGGCTATCGAGCGGAGCGAGCTCGCATCGCGGAGCTCATCCCGTTCCGCGGAACAGAGCAGTCCGTGATGATCCTGGCCGCGCGCTTGGGTCTCCCGATCAGCGAGCCGGTCGACATGCCCTCAGGCGTTCGAACGCTGCCTCCTCCGACGGGATCTCGCTTCCGAGACCTGATGAACCAGGTTGGGACGACGATGGGATCGTTTCTCTTCGCTCTCATCGTGGTCGCTGCCATCCAGCCACCCGCGCTCAAGATCGTGGTGTGGCTCGCCTTCATGTTCGTGGGCATGCGCGATCGTGGGTCAAACCGAACCGGCCCGACGCCTCCCCTGAACCGGGCCAGAGCCACTCCGCCCCCCTCAATGCCAAGAGGTTCATCGCCGCCGGCCGCGTAGTCGATGTGAGGCGAGTCTCGTAGCATCCGTCGGTGCGTGAGCCCGACCGCAGGCTGGATGCGAACGGCGTCGCCTGCCACGTCCTGATCGACGGATGGCGAACGGTCTCGCCGCGGTTCGTCTTCCAGGGGTACGACGATGCCGTACAGGGCGAGTTCGTGCGCCCGTACCTCAACGCGGAGGGGAAGCTGCCGGGCCGCGTCGCGGCACTCCTCGTCGAGTCTCCCGACGGGCTCGTCCTGGTCGACGCCGGCAACGGACGGTTCGCGCCCGAGCTCGATGTCGGTCACATGCACGAGGAGCTCGAGGCCCTCGGCGTCCATCCGTGGGACGTCCGGTGCGTGATCATCACGCACGGACATGCCG
>JALYLP010000374.1 GCA_030774195.1 Actinomycetota bacterium
TGGTTGGCGACGCTGTCCTTGACCCACTCGGCAGCGGATCGCGCCACCGCGTCCGCGGTCGCCTGCTTCCGGTGGAGAGAGGAGACGCTGATCGACGTCATCAGACCGCCGAGCAAGGCCGCGAACGTGACTCCGACGATCACGATGGTGACCAACACCTCCGCCAACGAGAAGCCTTCCTCCGCGTCGAGGGAGCGGGGACGCACCGTCCGCACCTCAGCCGATCGTGACGCTCGAGGACACCTTGACGTTCTGCGCAACGATGGCCTTCGCTGCCAACGAAGCACTTCCCGTGGCGAGCGTCACTTGGGTTGCGTTCGGCACGTAGACAATCCCGTTGAGACAGTTCCCATATTGGACGCCGCCCATCGTGCAGAACGTCGTGCTCCCGGAGTTCCCGGCAAACTTCAGCGCGTTCGTATCGCTCCTCGCTTGGAACATCACGATGCCCTTGTAGACCCCGGAACTAGGCGGTGCGAGGTTGACGGCCGATTGACCTGTGAAACTGACGCTGCCTCCAGCGATATAGAGGAACACGCCATTGGTGCAGGGGGCGACGCACGTAACGCTCGCTGTTCCGGAAAGGGAGAGGCCGGGACTTCCGAGGTAGTAGGTGCCTTGTTGGAACGCGGTGGGCGACGTAAGCGACAGCCCCGTCGGATAGTTCCCGGGAGTACACACCCCGCTGTTGCAGGTTCCATTGGTCGACGGCACAGGCGGATCAGGGAGCGCCCGAAGGGGATCGGGGATACTTTGCTGGTAGTTCGTCCATGGCTGCTGCCCGACCCAAGTGCAGGCGCCACACGTTACCGTCTGGTTGTTGCAGCCCGAACAGGCTCCCGGGTTCCAGATCCGGAAATCTCCTCCGTTCGTGATTTGGAGCTTGTTCGCCGACTTGGTCCCGGTGAGTCTCACAGCCGACGATATCGGCGCATTGACGAAGAGAGGTCCCTTAATGGTCAGCAGACCAGGAGCCGAGTTATTCAAGGCCAGCCCGTAGACGCTTACGCTCTTATTGTTTGTCATCTCGATCCCGAGAGCCAGGTGCTGGTACGCGGCATCTGGGATGCTGCTCCGCTCTGCATTGCTCAAATTCCAATTGCCGGAGTTGTCCAAGCTGCTGTTGACATTGAGATTCCCCGACGCCACGAGCACTTGCATCGTCGTACTGTCATAGATTCGGATCTTCAGCTTCGCAGCCGCTCCGGCACTGGCTGCCCGGACCTCGACGGTGGGATTGGTTCCGCCCGGGGGGATGAGGGGAGGCAGATAGAACTTCGCGATCTGGTTCTGGCTGCTTGTCGCGATCCACGTCGCGTCCGAGCGATCGTTCAGCTTGTCGAAGAGCGTCGTGGGAGTTGATGGAGTCGGGGTCCAGCCACTCGTAGCGATGTCCGGGGAGATCGGTGAGGCGATCGATTGAGGATCGCTGAAGCAATCCGCCGCAGGGTCCGTCCCGCCGTTCGGACAGCTCCCCTGGACCCAAAGCGGGCTCGAGGCTCCGGTCGACAGCAACACGACATCCCCAACGGGAGGGTCGCCGCCTGCGGCCACAGGCGGGTTGAAGCTGCGGCGCGAGCCGAAGAGCGTATACGTGCAGTCGAGCGTGCAGTCGCTCGCCTTCGTGAAAGTCATCGTGACCGACACCGGGATCGTCGGCTGCGCCGGGTCATAGGCCACGGTGACATTGGGCCTCGCCGTGCCGGCAAAATGGGCGACGACGATCGGGGTTCCGTTCGCGAACGTCCGCGTCACCTGCGTCTCGCCGTTCGAGGCCGTTCCGCACTTGTAAACCGCGGCGGGGTTTCCGGTCGTCGGATACGTGAACGTGACCAGGGTGGTGAACGCCCCCGAGCAGTTCGTGGCTACGTTCGGCGCAGAGACGTTGGACGCGCCCTGTACATCGTTCGCCAGGTAGGCAGAGGTGATCTGAACGTCGTGGCTCTCCGCCATCCTCTTGTTCGTGACACCCGTCGTTCGCAGGCTGACGATCAAAGCACTGCCGATCGCGCTGATGAGCAAGCCGACGATGGCCATACTGATGATCAGCTCGACGAGAGTGAACCCTCCCTCGTCGGCCTGGATACGTGCAGGCCAACGCATAGTTGCTACATCGTGGTTGCGCGGCAATAGGCTGTCAAGGTGCAACAACCGCCTTTCGACGTAGGCTAAATGGCCTATATCGCGCCGGTCAGGTCACGGCGTGCCACGCGGCCAGGAGCTCGGCCTCCCGTTCCCGCGTGAGCCCGGCCCCCATCGGCCACTCCTGCGGGCGCTCGCGATCCCAGGCGAGCGTATC
>JALYLP010000375.1 GCA_030774195.1 Actinomycetota bacterium
TCTTGGACGTCGAGCGGTTCGCACTGATCGGGTTCTCGTGCGGAGGGTCGCACGCGCTGACGCTGGCGGCGGTTGCACCGGAGCGAGTCTTCCGCGTGGTGGCCGCCTCTACCCAGGTGCCCGACGAGGGGGAGGCCACAGAAGGGCTAGATGCCGATCCAGACGATGTACTCGCCATCTTCAGGACGGGTCGCACCGCCGCGCTGGAGGCGATACGCGCCGAAAGACGCCAAGGGATCCTCCGGGATCCCCTCGCCGGATACGAGAAGACGGTCCCCGCGTTCAGTGCGAGAGAGCACATTTGGTACAACCTCCCCTGGGTACGCGACGTCTACGTCGAGAACCTGCGCGAGGCGTTCCGCAAAGGGATCGAGGGTGACGTCGAGGACTGCCTGGGTCGCATCGAGCCCTTCGACGTCGACCTCTCAAGGATCGCGTGTCCCGTTCGAGCGGTCCACGGTGGCGATGACGACTGGACCCCTCTGAGGGATCTCAACCGTGTCCTCGCCGGTATCGGCGACACGAAGGTCGTCATCCTCGACGGGATGAAACATTTCGGGCCGCTGCTCTTCCCCGACCTCCTGGTCTCGCTCGCCTGCGACACCTCTGGATGATCTCGATCCGTCCCCTGGCGGAACTCGTTGATCTGGCGGTGGCGCTCAGGCTTCTCCTAAAGGAGATAGGAAGCCTCGTGGTGGAGACCTCCAACGTCCGCAACGGCGTTTCGTTCCGGAGCTGGGACGGGACCCGCCAGGTGCCTTCCACGACCGTGTGCATGTGCGACCGCAAGACCGCGAGGTCGTCGAACCAGGGAGGTGCTGAGGTCACTCGGGTTTGTCCCACCTTCCTCAGCTGGAAGCTCCCGAGAGCCTCGTCCTTCGTTTGACTTGTGCGTCGAGGTCCTGGAAGAGGACCGCCGCGACTCGCCGTCCTCACGAGGGCCTCGAAGGCGCGCAGAATCGGAGGCACGATGCGACGCGGAGTCTTGACGGGAGGCCACGATGACCGAGGACGAACTGATTGAGCTTCTCCGCGAACGACAGAACAACGGGAGGACCGCCTATCTCACCTTCGGCGATCTGGTGGCGATGGTGCCCTTGGACCAGATGGACGAGTGGCGAGCCGTGCTCGCCAAGGTCAGGGCCGCCGATGCCGCCCGGAACGCCGTTGAGGACGCGGACTGACGCTCGGCTGCTGACGAAAGGGACGAGTCCCCGAGCCGTGCGTGAAAGGTGAGCGAAGGCCGACCGGAGTCCGGGTGAGGGGGCTCTTGACCTCGACTGCAGTCATGGCTTGGATGGACATCGGAACTTGGGGGGCAAACGACGTGCGTCAAGTGAAGCCGTTCATTATCGCCGTTGCGCCAACGGTGCTATGGATGCAAGGATCCAAAGGAGCCCTCCGCTGGTCTTGACGCTCTTCCGTGCACCATGCTGAGATAGGTGCCCGAGACCCGGAGGTCCGATATGGCTCGGCACCGGCTCATCCCGCTCGCTGTGTGTCTGGTTATCGCTGGCACCGTGATCGCCCCGAGCGGCGCCGCACAGGCCGTCACGCATCATCATCCGCGCTGGGCTCGACATGCTCTGCACTACGGGGGCGGCATCTCAAACGGGGTGCGAGAGCGCCTCGCCGTCGCGATGGGGAGAACCTCTCAGATGAAGGTCGCCACGAAGAGGTCGCCGACCTTGCCGGGGCTCGACAACGTGCAAATGAACGGCGACACGAACCCACCACTTCCCCAGGACGAGCCCGGCATCGCCTACAACCTCGACGACCCGCTGAACGCGGTGGCCGCCTCGAACGACTATACGGGTGACGGCTTCTGGATTGGCTACACGACCGATGGAGGCCGAACGTGGACCTCCCAGTGGAAGGATCCCAAGTTCTCGTTCGACGGAAGCCGCTGCTTCGCCTCCGACCCGGGGGTCGCCTACAGTGCCCGAGACCACGCCTTCTACATCAGCACGCTGTGCTTTTTCTACTCCACCCCGGCCTCCGAGATCCACGTGTGGAAATCCACCGACGGAGGAATCAGCTGGTCGCCGTCCACGCAGCCGTCCCTCGTTGTGACGAATCACGCGGCAGACGGATCCATTGACGCGTCGGTGTTCTATGACAAGGAGCTGATCGCGGTCGACAACGAGCCGTCGAGCGATCACTACGGACGCATCTATGTCACCTACACGAAGTTCCACATGGTCGGGGCCGCGGCGCGGAGCGACTACTGCCCGATCCAGTCCGCGTACACCGATCGCATCCCGACGAGTGACCCCTCGCTCTCGAGCTGGCATCACACGGCCGTCGTCCCCGACAACCCCGGCGACGACGGCAGGGGGCTCACGGCCGACCAGGGCTCGAACCCCGTCGTTGACAACCAGGGGGGCCTGGACGTGGCGTTCCTGAGCGAAGACTGCAACACGGCGTATGACCGTGGGATCTTCTTCTCGCGCTCCACCGATGGCGGGGCATCGTTCGGTCCGATCGTTCGGATCGATCATCCCGGACAGTGGACCGACAACCCCAACCGCGAGGACAACCTCCCCGGTAAGGGCGACACCCGGTTCCCCGGCAACATCTCGCTCGCCTACGACGCGACGCGAGCGCGGCTGATTCTTCTGGACCAGAACTCGATCGACCGTGAGCACTCGGGGACGAACATCTCCGCGCAGCACTCAAACGACTTCGGCGCCAGCTGGTCGGGCTCGACGTGGGTAAGCACCAAGGACTCGGGCGCCCCCGCTCGTGGCGATCAGTTCTTCCCGGCCGTCGGCGTGGACCCCGACGGGACCTACGTCTCGATCTGGCAGGACACCCGGCGAGATCCAAACGACCACCTGATCGAGACGTTCCAGGGAACGTCGACGGATGGAGGCAAGAACTGGGACAACGCATTGATCAGCTCGGCGGCGTTCGACCCGCGCCAGTCGTTCTTCACCTGCGGGTGCTTCATCGGCGACTACAACCAGATCGCGGTCGCCAACGATGTGATCTATCCGGCGTGGACCGACGGGCGCAACTCGCCAGGACGACCGAACGGTGACACGGACATCTTCACCAACGTGGAGATCCGACCCTAGGAGCGTCTGAAGGGGACGCGTCTTGAAGGCTCCTGCCCTTGAGCAGCAGGTGACGGACCAAGAATGTCGTAGTGGTCCACGTTCGGCGCCTCTCTCCGAGGGGCGTCGTCGCAGGCCGTCTCGTGGCTGACAGGAGGGACGTAATCCTCGCGTCACTCGTGCCTGTGGCGCTAGGGATGACCTCCTAAACTCCCCGCATGAACTGTCCGAGTTGCGGCAAGGAGCCCCGAGGGGTTCGGGTTCTGCGGCTTCTGCGGTACCTCGCTCGAACATGGCCCTGCCGCCACGATCACCGAGGAACGCAAGGTCGTGACCGTGCTCTTTTGCGACCTCGTCGGCTTCACCGCTCGCTCGGACGAAGCCGACCCCGAGGACGTCAGGGCTACGCTTCGGCCCTTCCATCAGATGCTCCGCCGGGAGATCGAGCGCTACGGAGGGACCGTCGAGAAGTTCATCGGCGACGCGGTCATGGCTGTGTTCGGAGCGCCGATCGCCCACGAGGATGACGCGGAGCGAGCCGTACGCGCGGGACTCCGGATCCTGGAGACGATCCCCGAGCTCGCTTCCTCCACACCGGAGCTCGAGCTGTCGGTCCGGATCGGGATCAACACGGGCGAGGCGGTGGTGGCTCTCGGCGCGCGCCCGGAGGAGGGTGAGGGGATCGTCGCGGGTGACGTGGTGAATACAGCCTCGAGGTTGCAGGGGGCGGCGCCGGTCGGCGGGATCGGAGTCGGGGAGCTCACGTACCGCATCACCAAGGACATCTTCGACTACGAAGAACTCGAGCCGGTCATGCTGAAGGGGAAGTCCGAGGCAGTTCCGATCTGGAGAGCGATGGCGGCACGGAGTCGCTTCAGCATCGACGTGCGCGATGAGAGCACGCCCTTCGTCGGCCGCGAAGAAGAACGCAATCTGCTGCAAGGTGCCTTCCGCAGGGCGGTGCGAGAGTCCTCCGTCCAGCTGGTGACCGTGATCGGCGAACCAGGCGTCGGCAAGAGTCGCCTGGTGGGAGAGCTGTTCTCCTACATCGACGAGATCGAGGAGCTCGTCTCATGGCGGCAGGGAAGATGCCTCCCCTACGGGGAGGGCATCACGTTC
>JALYLP010000376.1 GCA_030774195.1 Actinomycetota bacterium
CTCCCGAACCTACCGCCCTCTCTGCAATGACCTCTCATGGCAGCCAAACTTGACCCGGCAACCGACGGGGATATGAGGGCGATTCAACAGCGCCATGTTGGAGCGTGTCTTGGGCTGGCAGCCAAACTTGACCCGGCAACCGACGGGGATATGAGGGCGATTCAACAGCGCCATGTTGGAGCGTGTCTTGGGCTGGCAGCCAAACTTGACCCGGCAACCACCGGGACGTGTGGCGCCTTTCGACAGGTCCTCGCGCTCCTGCGCGTTCACCGGCGGCGGCTGGACCTGCCGACCGGTTCCCGTCGACAGGGTCGAGCTCGCCTCATTTGCCAGGACGAAGACCGCGAGCGCGACGGCTAACGCGACGAGGGCGACCCTCCCCCGCGAACGCCTCGACGCACTGATCACCTCGGTAGCCATGACGACCCTCCTTCAGGGCGGGACGTTCGCCCGCTCCGTCAGGAGGGTGCTCCGGGCTTACTTCGGAACGGATGCGGGAACGGCTGCAGAACGGTTGCGGATCGGAGATCTTCAGGAACCGCAGGTCGCGTGATAGGGCCTGTCGGGAAGGAACTCTTGCCACTCCTGCGGCGTGAGGCTCCGTCCGGCGATCTCGCACGCCCGCACAAGCCAGTCCGACGGATCCACGTCCCAGACCCACCCCGCGCCGGTGTCGGAGACCACCACGACGCTGCGACCGTCCGGAGTGAACGAAGCTGCGGCAAGCCGGTCGGCCACCGGGCCGGGGAAAGGGTCGCCGATCGTCGATCGGGTCGGCACATCCCACAGACGGACGGTGCCGGCCGTGTCCGCGCTCACGGCGGTGCTCCCATCCGGCGACAGGTCGACGGTGTCCGTGCCTCCCGTGAGGCTTGCCAGCGGCGCGCCCAGCGGTTTACCCGTCGCCAAGTCCCACAGACGAACGATGCCGGTTTGCCCGCCAGTCATGAGGGTGCGGCCGTCGCCCGAGACGTCGGCTGTCCACACACCTGCGTCGTCGGCATGCACGATCTTCACGATCCGCTGAGTAGCCGCGTCCCACAGTACGAAGTCACCTCCGTCGCCCCAACCGGTCGAGAGCACGAGCTGCGAACCATCCGGTGTGAACGTGAGATCCTCCACGGTGCCGGGCGTTCGGAACAAGTCGGCGCCCTGTTTCGGCGTCTCCGGCCTCCAGACGAAGACCGATCCTCGATGTACGGGGCCGGTGCCGCCCACCAGCATGCTCCCGTCCGGGCTGAATTCCATGGCGACCAGGCGCTGGTGCGCGGGTACCGCGTGGAGGACAGCTGTCATCTTCCCCGAGGCGACGTCCCACAACCGCGCCTCGCTACGAACGTCGTCGCCCACCGCAAGGGTGGACGCGTCGGGGCTGAACGCTAACGCCTCCGGGGTGCTGTGCGCGTAGCGGATCCGCCGAACCACGTGGAGATTGGCGGTGTCGACCAACGCAATCGTGCCGCCTTTCCCGAAGTCCGACTTCGGCGAGCTAATCACCGCGATCGTCCGGCCGTCCGGACTCATGGCGAACCACGGCCACCCCGGAAAGCCTGTCCCGCCGGTGAAGGGTCGATCCAGACGGTGGCGGCCCGAGAGATCCCAGATAACGACGTCTCGGTTCCTATCGGTCGTGTACGCGGTCGTGCCGTCCGCCGAGAGCACAGGGCCGCGGAGTGGCAGATCGCCGGTCTCGGCCAGCGCCGTACTCACCGATCCGGTTGCGACGTCCCAGATCAGGAGCCGCGAGTCGTTCCCGACCGTGACGACGGAGCGTCCGTCGGGGGTGAAGGTGACGCCGACGGCCTCGTACTCGGTCTTGAATGGTCCGTGATGCCCGCCCGACCCAGTCCGCACGTCGCCGGTTCGAAGGTTCAGGAACGAGACCTTCCCTTCGGTGTGACTATCGCTATTCCTGATCAGGGCGGCGATGCTCCCATCCGGGCTGACGGCGACATCCTGCCCACCGATCGCGTAGCGTCGAACCGTTGTGAGGCCGGAGTCCCAGAGCAGCGTCGGTCCGTTGTCGCGCGTCGTCACGAGCCCGCTCCCGTCGGGGGCGAAAGCCATCGCGAATATGGAGAGCGGCGGGCTGATCTGGGGGAATACCGCTCGGTCCCTCCCCGGCGTGGGGACCCTTCGACCTATGGGCTGGAGCGTTATCGGGTCGCGCGGCACGAGAAACTCCCGCATGTCGGCGCCGTGCTCCGCGGTAAGGAGTTTGCCACCGCTGGGGTCGAAGGCCATCGCGTCGATGGAGGTCCCCGCTGGAACGCGAACGCTATCGCGCACGGTTCGGGCCGCGACGTCGACCGGAACGAGGTCGCCGGCGGAGGTCACGACAGCGAGGGTCTTGCCATCCGGGCTGAAGTCCGCGCGCTCCGTTCCGGATCCCACATCGACCGCGCCGATTGGCACTCGATGAACGGGATCGATGAACTCGATGGTCGGTCCGGTGTCGCCGATCGCGAGCGCGCTCCCGTCCCGTGAAATCGCGATCCATTGTCTCTCGCCCCCGCCGGGGGAAGGGCCCCCGGGCGCATAAATGCGGTCGGTGATCGCCGGCGTCCGTTCCAGCGCCGCGAAGAGTGCGCTCCGCGTCTCCGGCGAATCGTTGATGTGCACGGCTTCCCTCGCCATCAACAGGGCCAGCTGCGGATCGGCTTCGAGGCGCGAACGGGAAGCCAGGCGTCCGGCGTCCGCGAGTGTCAGCGCTCCG
>JALYLP010000377.1 GCA_030774195.1 Actinomycetota bacterium
CCCACCTCCGGCTCGTGCAACGACCCCTCGACAGAACGAGTATAGCCGCCACCTCGTTCGATGGATCGCGCGGGCGGGCCCGCGTTGACGCGCGCGCCGCGCCCGTGCGACCATCGCGCGCCCCGGACCGATACACGGTCCGGGGTTCCGCATCTTCCGGAGGAGCATCGATGGACCCCCCCTTGATGGTACGGCCCGATCGGGAGGCCTTCGACCGGCTGGCGGCGGACTGGCCACTCGTGCCGGTATGGGCCGAACTGCTCGCGGATGTCGCGACTCCGGTCTCGCTGTTCCCCGCCGTGGCGGGACAGGGGCCGGGGATCTTGCTCGAGTCGGTCGAGCGCTCCGAGCGATGGGGTCGGTACTCCTTCGTCGCAGGCGATCCTGCCGCGATCATCGTGGTCGACGAGGGCGGGCTCCGCCTGCGGGACGTGGCGCGGGAGCTCCCCACCGGTGAACCCTCGCGCCGGCTGACGCCACGCGAAGCCCTCCGCGCTGCGGTGCACCGGCTGCGGGCGCCGCGGGTCGACGGCCTGCCCCCGATCACGGGCGGGCTGATGGGGTACGCGGCGTACGAAGCCGCGACCCTCCTCGATGGGCACCCGGTGCCCCACCCCGACGAGGCGCCGTGTCCGCCGATCGGGTTCCTCCTGATCGATCGAGCCGTCGTCTTCGACCATTGGCGGCAACGGCTCGTACTCGTCGCACACGTTCCCGCCGGCCACTACGACGACGGGATCCAGGCGCTCGAGGACCTGGCCGACAAGCTCGCCGGCGCTCCCGGCCTCTCATTGATGAGCGCCGCCGACGCGGGCGACAGCGACGGCGACGCCAACATGGAGGACGACCGCTACTGCCAGATCGTGTCGATCTTCAAAGAGCACATCCTCGCGGGAGACATCTACCAGGCGGTTCCCTCCCGGCGCGTCACCTTCGCCGTTCCCGACGGCGGGCTGCCGATCTACCGGCGTCTGCGCGTCTCCAACCCTGCGCCGTACATGTTCTACCTGCGCATGCTGGGGATGGAGCTCGCCGGATCCTCGCCCGAGCCCCTCGTCCGCGTCGAGGGGCGGCGCGTCACCGCGCGACCGATCGCGGGAACCCGCCCGCGCGGCCTCTCCGACGTCAGCGACCGCCTGCTCGAGCACGAGCTGCTCGCCGATCCCAAGGAGCGCGCCGAGCATGCGATGCTGGTAGACCTGGCACGCAACGACCTCGGCCGCGTCTGTGAGCCGGGGACCGTCCGCCCCACCGAGCTGATGCAGGTGGAGCGGTTCTCCCGCGTGATGCACATCGTCTCGACGGTGGAGGGCGATCTTCGCCAGGACATGGAACCCTTCGACGCGCTCGCGGTCACGTTCCCCGCCGGGACCGTGACCGGTGCGCCGAAACGCCGGGCGATGGAGTTGATCGCCGAACACGAGCCCGGCGCTCGTGGGGCCTATGCCGGTGCCGTTGGGTACCTGACGTTCGCCGGAGACCTCGATTTCTGCATCACGATCAGGACCGTCGTGGTCACAGACGGGTCCGCGAGCGTCCAGACGGGTGCCGGCGTCGTGGCCGACTCCGATCCGGAGACCGAGCTCCGCGAGACGAAGGCGAAGGCTTCGGCGCTGATCCCGGCCGTGGCGCCCGCCCCATCAGCCGGTGGCAGCGACGCCTAACACCGGCCCGGCGACGCGGGCCGAGAAGAACATATCGGACCCGCCGACGTAGCGGAGGTTCTCGATCGAAAGGCCGAGCGCCTCCAGGTCCCGTTGAAGCCCGCGGCGCGTGTATCGGTTGATGTGCTCCTTCACGTACCCGTTCGGGAACACCTTGCCGTAGAGCCACTCCAGGAAGAGCCATCGTTTCCGGCTGTAGTCGGGCGTTCCCAGGATCAACAGGCCGCCCGGCGCAATCACGCGGACGAGCTCCTCCAGATGGACCTGATCCCTCGGGATGTGTTCGATCACCTCGCAACAGATGACGGTGTCGAAAGCACCGTCGACGAACGGCAGACGTGTCAACGAGCCCTGGACGAGGTGGCGGCCGGGAGCGCGCAGCCAACGGAGCTTGTGCATCCCCAGATCCATGCCGACGACGCCGGGGAGCGTCTGCACGATCCGGCTCGAGCCGCACCCGATATCGAGGGTCGCGCGGCTCGCCTGCGGTCCCATGAACGAGTGCACGACCTCGAACCGCCGGCGCTGCCAGCTGCGCTGGAGCGGGATCCAGGAATCGAAGGCACGGTTGTCGTAATCCGCGGCGCGAACGGAATTCCTGAGGCTCACCAGTCGTCCGAGCGTCTCGAGGTAGGCGAGCCCGAACTGGACCATGCGCACCCGGTTCCACGGCTCCGCGCCTCGGTACCAGAAGGGCACCTCGATCACCTGCCAGCCCTGGCACTGCGCCTTCACGATGATCTCGGGAAGGATGTCCAACCCATGCGCTTCGAGCGGCTGGATGTCGAGGAGCACGCGACGACGGTAGAGGCGGAAGCCGCTCGAGAGGTCGCGGAACGGGACGGAGAGCCCGAAGCGATAGACCCAGTTGAGCAACCGGCTCGCGGTCCGCCGGCTGAAACCCATCTCCGCGACCGCGCCGCGAACGTACCTCGATCCGATCACGATCTCGGCGTCGTCGCGATGCGCCCAGATGATGGGTACGAAGTCGGCCGCGTACGCGAAGTCGGCGTCCATCGTGATGACCAGCTCACCCTGCGCCGCATCGATGCCGGTCTTCAGGATGTCGCCGTACCCGGCCGACTTGGACTCGACGAAGACGGCCGATGCCGCCTCCACGATGTGGTTCAGCGACGGGTCGGTCGCGCAGACGAGGATCTCCGAGTGAGGCTCGACGCCGTCCAGCGCCCGTTGCAACGCGGGAAGCAGATGGGGCAGGTCGTGACGTTTGCCCCACACCGGCACCACGATCGAAAGCATCGTGCTCTCGGCGGTTCCGGTCACTCCGGCGGCATCCTCTCGCCGCAACCCACCAGCTTCCTGGGGCGGCTTCCTCGGGGCTGGTTCGGTCAGTCCGCATGATACCTTCCGCCGCATGATCCTCGTCGTGGATCACTACGACAGCTTCACCTTCAACCTGGTCCAGTTGATCGAGAGCCTCGGCCGAGAAACACGGGTCGTGAAGTCCGATGAGCGGCCGACCGCGGAGCTGCTCGCGATGCGTGCCGAGGCCGTTGTGCTCTCTCCGGGACCGGGACATCCTCGCGACGCAGGGGTCTTCACCGAGTTGCTGGCCGAGCTCCCCGCCGAGACACCGGTCCTCGGCGTGTGCCTCGGTCATCAGGCGCTCGGGATCGGATCGGGAGGGAGCGTGGACCGCACCGAGCCTGTGCACGGCAAAGCTTCGCTCGTCTTCCACGAGGGCCGGGGCATCCTCGCAGGCCTCCCGGTGCCCTTCGAAGCGGGTCGTTATCACTCCCTGGTCGTCGAGCGAGCGCTTCCCGCGGCGCTCGAGCTCACCGCGTGGACCGAGGATGGGCTGGTCATGGGTGCCCAGCACCGCGATCTGCCTCGCTACGGCGTGCAATTCCATCCGGAATCGATCCTCACGCCCGAGGGACCGCGGATCGTCGAGAACTTCCTCGGTCTACGGCCCTGACGAGGGTGCCGGGCAGCCGGGCCCGTAGGCGAACGCCGCGGATCCGCTCCCGACCTTGGAGGCGCGCTCGTCGACGGCAACGAACGCGCTCGCCGGGATCCGCTTCAGTTGATCGACGAAGCGGTAGGTCCAGCGCGGGTCGACGGTGCCCTGGAAGTACCAGTCGCTCCCATCGTCGGCGACGATCATTCCATAGCGTTTCATCGCTCGGAGGACCACACGCACGCTCGGGGCGAACCGACCGACCGCGAACGAGGCGCGGAGTCGGAAGCGAGCGCCCATCGGCGGACACCGGCGATCGCTCGTTCCCGCTGCATGTCGAGCCGGCCAGATGTAGGCGTCGTGCGTGCGTCCGACGGTCATCCGAATCGCGTGATCGACCGAGCCCGCCTTCACCTCGTCGTAGCCAACAACCCGGCGAAGATCGGAAGTCCGGCGGCATCGGCGCTCGTCCACCCTGCCGGTCGCGATCGGTTCGCCTTCGGACCCGTCAGATGGAAGATCGCGCCGCTTCCGGCCTTCGGATCTCCGCCGTTCCACGTGGCCCCGAACAGCTCGTACAGCGTGCAGTCGCTCCGGTCGAGGACGAGCGCGTGCCGATCCGAGCCACCTTCGATCGGGATGTCGGGGCCGAACGGGTAGGGACCGGGATCGCTCTCGTTCGCGTACGTGAAGCTCACCGACACCTTCGCGTGTCCCGCCCCGGCCACGGCGTAGGGGATCCCGTACGAAGGCGGTCCGAAGTCAGGATGGAGGAACGTCGATCCCGCGTGCGTCGCCCGCTTCCACATGGGCGACTTCTGGTGCACCCGGAGCGCCGACACGTTCATGTGCCACACGTTGTTCCGGGGGAAGACCGGGCACGTCGTTCCCGGCACGGACCTGGCGTCCGCCGGCCTGGGAACCGCGAGGAGCGATGCGAGGACACTCGCGATCCCCACGGATACCGCTCCGCCGCCACGCATCTTTCTCGTCATCGGCTCCGGTGACCGCTACGGTTGAGGACCATGTCCGACGAGCCCCCGCACGTGCGCGCCATCCCCCCGGGCCGCACCGCGCTGCCGGCCGTGCTGGTGGTGGTCCGGCTTCTGATCCTCGTGCTCGTCGTGCTCGGTGCCGGACGGCGTCCCGTGACCGACGTCCAGATCCTGCACGCCGAGCGGATCGCGACGTCGCCAGCGACCCCGTACCGGAACTTCCCCGTCGCCACGATGCCGTTGGAGACCTCGACCGATCGCACGATCGGGGCCGACGGGGCGACCGCGACGGCAGTTCGGATCGCCATCCTCGCCTTCCTCGCGGATCTCGCCACCGCGGCCGCGCTCGCGTGGGGATGGGGACGACGTACCGCGATCGTATACCTGTTGCTCGGGCTCCCGCTCCTGTCGTTCATCTACCTCCGGTTCGACCTGGTCTCGGTGGCCCTCGCGACGTGGGCGGTCGCCTGGGCGAGGCATCGGGGCGAGGCACTGGGCGGAGCAGCCCTGGGCCTTGCCGTGTTGGCGAAGCTCTGGCCACTGGCGCTCGCGCCCATCTTGTTGATGCGCCGCGCCTGGCGTCCCGCCGTTGTCGGGTTCGCGGTGGTGGTCTTCGTGCTCGGCGCGTGGTGGTACCTCACGGGAGGCCCCAAGGGTCCGTTCGACGTGCTGACGTCCGCCGACGTTCGCGGGTGGCACGTGCAGGGCACCGTCGGCTCCGTGCTCTGGATCGCCGGTCGCGGCATCCCGG
>JALYLP010000378.1 GCA_030774195.1 Actinomycetota bacterium
GGCTCGCCGAGCTCGGGCTCGAAGCACACGACGGCAAGACCCAGATGTTCACCGACGTCGGTGAGGCGCTCTCCGCGATCGGCGCCTCGGGAGGTTCCGGCGCCTGACACGTGCCCATGGCATCATCCCGGGGCCGTGAAGACGCTCTACCGCGCGTCCCGTGTCCACACCTTCGGTCATCCACCGACGGGGGAGTGGCTGTTGATCGATGGGCGGCACGTGCAGCGGGTGGGCAGCGGTGAGCCCCCCGCGGCCGATCGCACGGTCGGATTGCCCGGGGTCACGATCCTTCCCGGGTTCATCGACACCCACGTCCATCTGACCGCGACCGGACTCTCGATGTCCAACGAAGACGTGGTAGCGGCGCGCTCGAAGGGCGAGCTCCTCGCGCTCGCCGCCGGGCGGGCGGCCGGCGACGACGAGCCGGTGATCCTCCTGCAGGGGTTCGACGAGACCCGATGGGATCGACCGAACCTTCCCACCCTCGGGGAGCTCGACGCCGTCACCGGGAAGCCGCTCGTGATCCGCAGGGTGGACGGGCATGTGGCCTTCGCGAATTCCGCCGCACTCACCTTCGCCCAGGTGCGCGACGCCGAAGGGTTCGAGCGCGACGGTGACGGGAACCCGACGGGTCGCGTGACCCGTTCCGCGAACGCACAGCTGGGTCGTTGGCTGGCGGGGTCGCGGTCGGAGCACCGGATCGAGGAGCTGCAGCTGGCCGCAGCCGGGCTCGCCGCGTCGGCGGGCATCACGAGCGTGCATGAGATGTCGATGCCCCATGACGACGGGGAACGCGACGTCGAGGTTTTCCGCCGGCATCGGGAGAAGCTGCCCGTCCACGCCATCGCGATCGTCGCAACGATGGACGTCCCCCGTGCGATCGAGCTCGGTCACGACGCGATCGGCGGCGACCTCCCCGCCGACGGATCGATCGGGGCACGGACCGCCGCGCTGTTCGCCACCTACGAAGATCTGGACGCGACCGGCGTGACCAACTACGACGACGACGAGCTCGCGGGGTTCTTCCTCGACGCGCACATGGCCGGGCTCCAAGCCGGGATCCACGCGATCGGTGATCGCGCGATCGAACAGGTGCTTTCCTCATGGGAGCGGATCTACAGCTCCCTCGACTCGCGCGAGCGCCGTCACTTCCGCGCGCGCCGTCACCGGGTGGAGCACTTCGAGATGCCGAGCGCCCAACAGGTCGAGCGGGCCGCGATGCTGGGGCTCGCGGTATCGGTGCAACCGGCATTCGACCGAGCGTGGGGCGCCCCCGGTGGGCTCTACGAGATCCGGGTTGGTGCCGATCGTGCGGCCACGATGAACCCATACCGCACGATGCTGGAGCGCGGTGTCGTCCTGGGAGCCGGCTCGGATACGCCGGTCACGCCGCTCGATCCCTGGCTGGCCGTCGCCGCGATGGAGACCCATCACGACCCGGGCCAACGGCTGGAGCGCGCCGCGGCGATCCGGGTGCACACCGTCGGGAGCGCACGCTTGGCACATCAGGAGGAGAAGAAGGGCCTGCTCGAACCCGGGTATCACGCGGACTTCGCCGGATACGACGTCGACCCGTTCGAGCGAGACGAGATCGAGGGCCTCCGACCGGTGCTCACCGTCTCGCTCGGGCGTGAGGTCTACGCGCGATGAACGCGCACGTGACCATCGATCGCCTTCTGTCACTCTTTCTCATCGCGGGGGGTTGACCGCCTCACCGCGTCCCCGATACCGTCTGCGCTGCGTCACCGCCCCGGCGGAGGCGCGCGAGAACCCAAGAGGCTGAGTAGAGAACGCGGCGCCCCGGCGTCGCGGCCCCAAAGGTCTCTTGGGTTCTCATCTTTTTCTCGTGCCTCGGCGGCGCCGCGACGGGAATGCCGGGGCCCCCGGGCGCGTTGACCGCGTGCGCGCCCTTCCGTGGTTGCATCCGCGCGAGCGAGGTGTAGGATGCGCGCGCTTGGCGGGGGGTGGGGGCCTCCCACGGCACCAACGAAAGAAGATCCAGATGCCCGAGAACATCGACGACGTAGACGAACACGTGGACGGGGAGGTTGAGGTCGCTATCGAGGACGGTGAGGTTCTCGAAGACCTCGAACCCACGCCTGAGGAGCTTGCGGAGGCCACCGTGCCTCCGGAGCCGGGCTTGGAGAACGTGGAGTCCATCCAGGACCTCCTGGCCAAGCAGGAGTCCCAGGATGGGCAGGAGGAAGCGGCCGACGACGAGGACGAGGCCACGGCCGCGACCTCGACACGCGACGAGCGGCTGGAACCCCTCGACGCCCGGGTCATCCCGATGCAGGCGACGGAGTTCATGTGCAAGAACTGCTACCTGGTGAAACATCGGAGCCAGCTCGCGGACAAACGCAAGATGCTCTGTCGCGATTGCGCCTGAGCGGCCCGTCACCCGTCCCGTTCCCGGCCGCACTCGTCCTGAACGTCGGGGGCGGATTGCTGCTTTCCCTCGCTTTCCCTCCCGCCGAGCTGTGGCCGCTCGCGTTCGTGGCGCTCATCCCGCTGCTCTGGTCGCTGCGCGGTGCTCGGCCCGGACGCGGAGCCATCCTTGGGCTGGCTTTCGGGTTGGCGTTCTTCGGGGCAACGCTGTACTGGATCCTCTTGTTCGGCGCGCTGGCGTGGTTCGCGCTCACAGCGCTGTCGGCGACCTCGATCGCGTTCGTGGGTGCCGTCGGCCCGTCGTTGCTCCGGGCTCGGCGGCCCATCCGCTCTGCGATCGGGTTCGCGTCGCTGTGGACGGCGGTCGACTGGATCCGCGGCATGTTCCCGCTGGGAGGGTTCACCTGGGGGGGCCTCGGGATCTCGCAGGCCGACGACCGCCCGCTCCTGCCGCTCGCGACGATCACCGGCGTGTGGGGGATCACTTTCGTCGTCGTGATGGTGAACGTCCTGCTGTTCGAGGCCATCTCGGGGAAGCCGCGTGCATGGGTCCGGCGGGCCGGGCTCGCAGTCGTGGCGGCCGCCCTCGTCCTTGCCCCGATCGCGGTGCCGTTCTCCGAACCGACCGGCGGATCGCTCGATGTGGCCGTGGTCCAGGTCGACGTGCGCCCGCCCCCGAACACCTCCGCGGTCCAGGAGGACCTCCTCGTCGCCCGGAAGAACATCGCGCTGCATCGGAGCCTCGCCGGCTCGTCGCCGCGGCCGGACCTCGTCCTGTGGGGGGAGGGGGCGCTCGATCCCGCAGCCTCGAGCGATCCGGCCACGGTGGCCGCCGTCCAGGAGGCCATCGCGCAGGTCGGGGCCCCAACCGCGGTCGGTGCGGTCATCAACGATCCCGACGGAGTCCAACGAACCACGGAGCTCGTCTTCGGCAACGACGGCTCGCGGGTCGACCGGTACGACAAGATCCACTTGGTCCCGTTCGGCGAGTACGTCCCCTGGCGGTCGAGGATCGATTGGATCAGCGCAACCCGGCAGATCCCGGTCGATCGGGCGCCCGGCGTTTCCGTGCACACGGTCGACGCACCGGGGCTCCCACCGTTCGGCACGCCGATCTGCTACGAGAACTCGTTCCCCTCGCTGCCGCGCGCGTTCGTCCGGGACGGCGCCACGTTCCTCGTCGTCCCGGTCAACAACGCCTCCTACGGCTTCACGGCCGCCTCGGACCAGCACCTGCAGATGAGCCGGATGCGAGCCGTCGAGACCGGCAGATGGATCGTCGACGCTGCGGTGTCGGGGGTCTCGGCGTTCATCGACACCCACGGCCGCGTGCTCTCCCGCACGGGACTGTTCCAACCCGGCATCCTTCGAGCTCCGATCCGGACGTCCACCGCCACGACGGGATACGTGCGGTGGGGGGACTGGGTTCCGATCCTGGCCCTCATTCTGGTCGTGACCTTGTTCCTCGCCCCACGCCGCCGCCCGCACCCGCATGCGCCACCGGCGCCGCTCCCGGTCGAACCGCGGACGCTGGTCGTGCTGCCCACGTTCAACGAGCGGGATACGATCGAGCGGGTGATCAACGGTGTGCTCGAACGACCGGAGCACCCCGACCTGATCGTCGTCGACGATTCCTCGCCCGATGGAACCGCCGAGCTCGTCCGACGGATCGCCGCTCGCGACGACCGCGTCCGGTTGCTGG
This sequence comes from Actinomycetota bacterium, assembly GCA_030774195.1. Taxonomy (GTDB): domain Bacteria; phylum Actinomycetota; class UBA4738; order UBA4738; family HRBIN12; genus AC-51. The sequence continues at coordinate 4,091 of JALYLP010000378.1, forward strand.
AACGTCCCCCGAGATCCGGGCTGGCGAGCGCCTACCTCGATGGGTTCACGACGGCGCTCCATGAGGGGTACGACCTGGCGGTCGAGATGGACTCGGACCTGTCCCACGACCCCTCAGAGCTGTCCCGTCTGCTCGATGCGGCCCGGCAGCACGACCTCACCGTCGGGAGCCGGTACGTGGCCGGAGGCTCGGTGACCAACTGGAGCCGGGCCCGTGTGGCGCTGTCGAGGGGAGCGAACGCCTACGCGCGGTTCATGCTCGGCCTCCCGATCCACGACGCGACCAGCGGATACCGCGTCTACCGCCGGGCGCTGCTGGAGGAGGTGCTCCGAACACCATTGTCGAGCTCGGGATACGTGTTCCAGATCGAGCTGGTGATGCGCTCCGACCGCCAGGGTTTCGATGTCGCCGAGGTTCCGATCACGTTCCGGGAACGCGAACACGGCGAATCGAAGATCTCACGGGCCATCGTCGTCGAGGCGCTCTGGATGGTGACGCGATGGGGCTTCTCGGCCCGCTTCGGGCGCGGTCCGGCAGCTTGAGCGGACGCGTCTCGATCAACGCCGATAATGTGCATTATGTCACCTAGCACGCGAGCCTTCAGGGCAAGCGCCGCCTCCCCGATGCCGTACCGTCCGTGATGCCGCCCGGGGTCGTTGCATCAGGCCAGCTCGCCTGCGAACGTTCGTAGCCGCGAAGATGCGAGGCCGCGCAAGGGTTCGCATCAAAGGAGGGCTCCAGCGCCAGGCTCGCATACCCTGCACTTCCTCGACGGCGACGCGAGGGCGGTGCGGGCCGATACGCAGGTTATGGAGGGGTGAGGTCGTGGTACGGGACGCGAAGTTGCGTCGGATCGTCAGAGCCGCCGCGGCGCTCGGCGCCGTGCTCCTCGGCCTCGCGCTGACGACGTCTGTCGCCGAAGCTGTCGTCGCCGTGCCCGACGTCACGGTCTCGATCGCGGGGGGCGGGACCCGTCCGCTCGTCCAGGGGACGTCGTTCAACTTGACGCTCGTCGCTCGGAACGACGGAGCCGCGACCGCGCACGATGTCATCGTTTCGACCTCGTTGCCGGCCGGAGTGGTGTTGGTCTCCCCTCCCCCGGCCTGCCTGGTGGGATCCCCTGTCCGGTGTCCCGTGGGCGACCTCGAGCCGGACGGCCAGGTGCGGATCGAGCTCGCCGTGCGCATCCAGGACGGCACGTGCGGGCAGCTGCGGAGCTTCGCCACGATCAGCGCATCGGACGAACCGGCGATCGCCGGCAACGACGACATCGCCGTCGCTTCCGCTTCGGTCGGATGCCTCGCGACGACGACGCCCGACCTCGTCGTCGATGCCACCTCCGACGCGGCCGGACCCATCCAGAAAGGCCACGCGGTCCGGTACGCGCTGACGGTCACCAACGCGGGCACAGCCAGCGCACATCACGTGACGGTCACGGACCGGCTGCCCTCCGGCGTGGAGCCCATCAACCTCCTTCCCAAGATGGACGGCGGGAGCTGCTCGGCTGTCGGGTCGACCGAGGGGCGAGCGGCGTTCACGATCGTCTGCCTCCGATCCACGCTGTATGCCGGCGCCTCCGCGACGGTGACGATCGATATCCGGGTCAACACCGACCGGCCGTGCGGGCCGATGCGCAACCGCGTCACCGTTTCGGCGAAGGACGAGCCTGCCACCGCCCAAGCGAACGACTCCGCCTCGCATGTGGATACCGTCGAGTGTGAGCCGTCGATCGTGGTGAGCGGTGACGGTCCCCGGGCCGCTCGGGTCGGCGACCATGTTCGCTCGCTCTTCGCGATCACGAACGACGGCGAGGTTCCTCTGCACGACCTCGCGTTCCGAGGGGCCGGATGTGACGTCCTCAGCCGCTCCCACCCCGGGCCTCTCCAACCTGGGCACCGCTGGTCCGTCACCTGCGCCCGAACGATCCGCGGACACGGCCTCGATCGCGTGGCGATCGTGGCGCACGTCACGGCGCGGACGCCGGGCGATGCCTTGATCCGCGACGTGACGGTGGCTCTGATCCGGGTGATCCACCCCGAGCTTTCGGTGTCGGTCGAAGCATCGGCGACGTCCGGGCGCCCCGGCGACACGGTGACCTACACCTTCGTGGTGACGAACACCGGTGACAGTCTCGTGCGTGGGATCAGCGTCGTTCACGACCGTCTCGGCGTCGTCGGCCGCATCGGTGCCCTTGCGCCTGGGGCCGCAGCCCGGGTCACCTCGAGCGAAGCCTTCTCGGGGCGTCCCGCGACGCTCGTCGATACGACGACCGCTACGGGGTCGGACCTCTCCGGGTTCCGGGTCTCCGCGCGGACGACGACCAGCCTGACCGTGCTCGCGGCGCGGAACGGGTCGCGCTACGGTGGCGGGACGGCCTTCACCGGCTCCGACGTCGCGCGAGCCGGAGCCGCCGGGATCGCCCTGCTCGCGGTCGGCGGCGTTGCCCTTTGGGTGGGTTTCCGCCAACGGCACCCCCTGGTCGGCCATTGAGCCGACCCCCTCACGGACGAGCTTGGAGTGAGCACATCCCCAGCGATCGCTCCGGGCGGCCAGGTCGAGGGCGTCGGTCTGGCCTCGTGACCAGCGGGTTTGGCAGACCGGACGGCATCCTCCACACTTCTGGCTCCGTATAGCCGAACGGACTACGTCTCCTGGGGGGCGGGGGGTCAAGGCTTTCGTCCAATGGCATCCCCCGAAGAGGGAGCGTAGCTTCTGTCTGGGGACTGCGGTAGGACCGATGGGTGTCCGCCACCGGCCCCATGGGTACATCGGGCAGATCGGCCACAGAAGCGGCCACGAAAGCTGGGGGTTCGGAGATGGGTACACGGTCAAGAACCGATCGAACGCGAAGCGCCCGCCGGGGCGGCTTCACGTCGTTGTTCTGTTTGCTGCTCCTGTTCTCCGTCGCGTTCGGTCAGGCAGGGCTGACCGCATGGGCGGGGGGCCTCTCGCTGTCCATGGGACAGTCGAAGGCCGGGAGCGGTTCCGTCGCGAAGGGTTCGACGTCGAGGTCAACGGCCCCTGCCCTCACGACGACAGCGTCGACCTCGCTCAACGTCAACCTCGACCAGTTCGCCAACCTGCCGGGCCAGGGATGGCAGAACGGTGACCTCAACGGGAACAACTCCGCGTACGGCGAAGGCGACGTGGTCCCCTTCCGCCTGGCGATCGAGGGCCTCGCAGCGGGGCAACACACGATCCACCTCAACTACGACTTCTTGACGGGTGGCAGCGAGGCCTACGACTTCCTCGCGACCTGGAACGTCACCGAGAACCCGAACAAGTGCGCGGACCCGAGCGCGGGGGGCGCGTCGTCGCAGTGCCCGAATAGCCTCGGCTCTGCCGACCTCCATGCGTTCCCGGCCGATCCCTTCGTCCCAGCCGTCAGCCCCGGTCTCTCGGTCAACGGTGCGATGGCCTTCGCCGGCGTCAGTCGGAACCTGACGATGTACGGCGGAACGGTCAACAGCATCACCGTCCCCGCCCATGCTTCCGGCAAGGGGGACATGGTCGTCACGTTCACGACCCAGAACGACTGGGCGTTCTTCCTCTGGGGGGCGCACATCGCGCAGTCGGCCTACTGGAACGAGTCCAACGGCGGAAGCGCCAACGGCGCGGCCACGATCAGCGGCGCGCCCTGGCACATGCGGACCCAGAACCTGGACGGCTCCGGCAACAAGAACCAGGACCGCAGCATCCAGCCGAGCGCCATCGCTGTGGTGCAACCCAACATCTCGGTCACCAAGGTGGCCGACGCAGGAACGATCAACGCCGGCGACACGGCCAGGTTCACCATCACGGTGACGAACGATGGCCCCGGAACCGCCAACGACGTGACCCTCACGGACCCGTTGCCGGCCGGCATCAACTGGTCGATCACCCCTCCGGTCACGGGCTGTTCGATCTCAGCCGGAACGCTCAGTTGCTCCTTCGCGACGCTCGACGAAGGCGCCTCGGTCGCGATCCACATCTCCGGTGTGACCGATGCGGCGGACTGCGGCACGCTCTCGAACACCGCGACCGTCGCAGCGTCGAACGAAGCCGCGAACTCCGACACGGACAACTCGGCTACGGCGACGATCACCGTGAACTGCCCCGACCTGACGATCACTAAGACGGCTGATAACGCCTCCGTGAACGCCGGCTCGGACATCGGGTTCACGGTGACCCTCACGAACACGGGTGCAGGCGACGCGACCGGGGTCTCGATCAACGATCCGCTGCCGGGCGGCACGGGGGTTGATTGGTCGATCGATTCCAACACCCCGGCCAGCAGCTGCTCGATCACGGGCACCGCACCGACCCAGACCCTTACCTGCGGGCCGGCCACGGTCGCCTCGGGCGGAAGCATCACGGTGCACGTGACCTCCCACACCACGAGCGCCAGCTGCGGCACCTACGACAACACCGCATCGTTCACGAGTACGAACGGCGGCACAGGGTCGGACACGGCCTCGATCACCGTGAACTGCCCCGACCTGACGATCACCAAGACCGCTGACGCAGCCTCGGTGACCGCGGGCGATGACATCGGGTTCACGGTGACCCTCACGAACACCGGTGCTGGCGACGCGACGGGGGTCTCGATCTCCGATGCGCTGCCCGGCGGGACCGGGGTTGACTGGTCGATCGACTCCAACACTCCTGCCGACAGTTGCTCGATCACCGGCACCGCACCGACCCAGACGCTCACCTGCGGGCCGGCCACGGTGGCCTCGGACGGAAGCATCAGGGTGCACGTGACCTCCCACACCACGAGCGCCAGCTGCGGCACCTACGACAACACGGCATCCTTCACGACCACCAACGACGGGACCGGGAACGCTTCGGCCTCGACGACCGTGGACTGCCCGGATGTGTTCGTCACCAAGACCGCCGATGCACCCCTCGTGGAGGGTGGTGACACGATCGGGTTCGTGATCACGGTGGGCAACAACGGGCCGGGGACGGCCAACGGCGTCACCCTCACCGACACGTTGCCGACGAACGACGGCCTCGCGTGGTCGATCGATCTGATCGACGGCCAGGCGCCAGGGGCAGAGCCTCCATGCTCGATCACCGACGGCGTCCTGACATGCGACTTCGGCAGCCTCGCCGAGGGTGCCTCACACACGGTCCACCTCACATCGCCGACGGACGGCACCAGCTGCGGAGCGGTGAACAACACCGTGACGGTGGACGCCCTCAACGAGCCGAACACGGCCCAGTACACGGCCAACAACCAGGCCAGCGCGTCCCTGACCGTGATCTGCCCGGCGATCCAGATCGTCAAGACGGTCAACCCCGTCAGCGGCAACCCGGGCGACACCGTGACCTACACCTACGTGGTCACGAAC
>JALYLP010000379.1 GCA_030774195.1 Actinomycetota bacterium
GAACAAGCAGTACGAGCACGAGCTCACTCGGCTGCAAGAAGAGCTCGTGAAGATGGAGGAATGGATCTACGACACGAAGGCGCGGGTCGCCGTGGTGTTCGAAGGACGGGACGCCGCCGGAAAGGGAGGCGTGATCAAGCGGATCACGGAACATCTGAACCCGCGGATCACCAAGCACATCGCACTACCGAAGCCCACCGAACGCGAGCAGGGCGAGTGGTACTTCCAACGCTACATCGCCAACCTCCCGACCGGAGGCGAAACCACCTTGTTCGACCGTTCCTGGTACAACCGCGCCGGCATCGAGCACGTGTTGGGGTTCTGCACGCCGGTCGAGTACCAACGGTTCCTCCGACAGTGCCCGATCTTCGAGCGGCTCCTCGTCGAGGACGGCGTCATCCTGATCAAGTACTGGTTCTCGGTATCCGATCAGGAGCAGGAGCGTCGTTTCCTCAAGCGGGTCAACGACCCGATGCGACGGTGGAAGCTCTCCGACACGGACCTCTACGCGCGCTCGCGGTGGGTCGACTACTCACGCGCGAAGGACGAGATGTTCGTTCACACCGACATCCCCGAGGCACCGTGGTTCGTCGTCGAGGCCGACGACAAGAAGCGGGCGCGGCTCAACTGCATCGCGCATCTCCTCTCACGGATCCCGTGGGAGCCGAAGCCGGAACCGAAGATCGAACTTCCGCCGCGTCAGTCCGACGATGGCTACGTCCGGCCGCCGAGAGACTTGTACACGTACGTTCCCGATCACGCCGCCTCGCTGCTGCGATAGACGCTCACACGAGGTCGTCGACGACGTCCGCCACGCTCTTGCGGATCCCGGTGATGAACGGCACCTCCACCTTCACGTAACGGCGCGCCTCGGTCTCCCGCAGCCGGCGGATCACCTCGACGATCGAGTCGAGCTTCGGCGACTCGAAGGCCAAGATCCACTCCCAGTCGCCCAGCCCGAAGGCGTTCGTGGTGTTGCCGAGCACCTCGGGGAACTCACGGCCGGCCGCGCCGTGGTCTCGGAGCAAGGCGGCGCGCTCCTCCTTCGGCAGGAGGTACCACTCCGGCGTTCGCACGAAGGGATATACGCACAGGTAGGTCTGGGGAGCATCTCCCTTGACGAACGCGGGGCGGTGATCGGGGGCGAACTCGGCCGGCTTCACGACCCCCATGAACGTCCACGCGAGCGTCAACCGGTCACCCAGCTCGGTCCGCCGGAACTCGACGACGGCGCGCTGGAGTTCTTCGGCGGACCCGGCCGACAGCCAGAGCATCAGGTCGGCGTCGGATCGGAAGCCTACGGTCGAATAGGTGCCGCGTACGCGGACGTCGTCCCCCCAGCGCTTGAAGAGCTCCTCGATCTCGCCCACCGCGCGGGCTCGGTCCTTCTCGTCGGCGAACCGATCCCGCAGCTCCCGCGCCGCGGCGAAGACCGGATAAAGCGTGTAGATCGTCTCGGTCATGCGGTCCGCTCCTTGCGCGTCGCATCGACGAAGTCCCGCGCGGCCTCGGCGACCTCGGTGGCACCGCGGACGCATCCGGCGACGTCGATCCCGTCGTAGGCCTGTCCGCTCACGAAGATACCCGGCGGCAGATGTTCGTGGATGCGAGCGACCCGCTCGAGGTGTCCCAGGAGATAGCGAGGCACCGCGCCGGGCCAGCGGACCACGGTTGCTGCGTCGGCCTCCTCCGGCAACGGGAGGAGGGCGGCGAGGTGCCTGGTGCATGCGCGGACGATGTCCTCATCGTCGGCGTCGAGTACGTCCTCCTCCCCGGCCCCGCCGACCGTGCAGCGAACGACGGCCCGCGAACCGAACGCCGGCTCTGGCCAGGCCGCGGAGACGAGCCCGCACGCGACCATCGGGGCCTCGCCCCGCGGGACCACGAAGCCGGCGCCGCTGGGGAGCCGCTCGGCGCTGCCTTCCGGGTAGACGAGCACCACGACACCGACGGACACCGCCGGGATCTGTGCCAGATCCGCGGACACGTCCCGGGCGACCGGGTCGAGCAACCGCCGAGTCGTTGCGGGGGCGACCGCGAGGACGACCGCATCCGCGCGGACGGCGCCGGATGTGGTGCGGAGCGTCCACCGGTCGTCCTCGCGCGCGATCGCTTCCACGCCCGAACCGAAGCGCAGGCGATCGCCGGCGCGCCCGGCGAGCTCGTCGGTGAGCCGTGCGGCCCCGTCCCGGGGC
>JALYLP010000380.1 GCA_030774195.1 Actinomycetota bacterium
ACCGATAACTCCGACTCGTCCGACACGTGCAGCTCTGAGTGGCATACCTATCCTCCTTCTGTGACACGCTCATCATCGGCCTCGATCGAGGCGATGATCGCCTGGATGGGGATCCGTCCGTTCGCGATCAACTGACCACCCGAGCGCCGAGCCGCCGCAGCGAACGGGGCCGCCCAAGTGTTCTCCCAGATCAGTACCCCCGCTGTACTTCCCGGCTCCATCGCGGCGGCGAGGTGCGCGACGTCATCCTCAGCTGGTCGGTGGGTGGGTCGGTGGTTCATCGGTTGGTTGGTTGGTTGGTCAGTCAGTCAGTCGTCGGTGGGCGGGGGAGTGTCCGTCAGTTCCAGATCGGTTGGGGTGCTCTCAGAACTCCATGACCTGCGCGGACCCGTGCCACTATCTGGGAGTGCGCACATGCTAAGAGCTGCACCACGCACAGCAGCTCAGGGACCCTCCCTTCACTTGACCACGGTCCGCTTCGACGATCTCGCAGCGAATCATCGGACCTAAGCCGCCCACCCTCGTAGTGGATCACCGCAGCTGGCTGTCAGCCGGGCGTCTTTGTCTGAGCCGTCGGGTTGCGGTTGCCCGTCCATCGGTACCCGTTTCGAGGACCTTCAGGCGATCGTAGTAGTCGGGAAGTTCCTTCAGGTGGGCCCAGGCGATCTTGCCCGTGATCAGCGGATCGTCGTCCGTCACGTTGGTCTCCGGATCACGTCGCCCGTGCTCGAGCTCTACGTCCAACCCACGCCGGAACATATCGACGTCGAACGCGGCACCGTTGAGATCGAGACCGATCAAGGCGGCTATGGCCCGCGTCTGCATCTCCGTGAAGGCATGCCGGGCGCTTGCGCCGTCGTGGTCGTAGATGACGTCGGCGTCCACGTCGGATGGATCCAAGCGTTCCATCGTTCGCCTCCTTCTTCGTCGACCCGAACATACGTCTTGGAGCGCCGTCATTTCAGCGTCCGAGGGCCTGGCGGAGACAGGACCTTCGGCCCGGGCTGGGACCGATCGAGTTCGGCACTATGGGCCCAGCCCCGACGACCGATCGGTGAGGCAGAGAGAGCGCTGGGAGATGATCGTGGCGATCGTGCTATCAGGGTGGGCGTCGGCCTCGCCAAGATGGTGAACACGATGGCGCAACGCATCCTGCTCGTGGAGGACGAGGAGAGCATCTCTGAGCCGCTCTCGGCACACCTCGCCAGGGAGGGCTTCACCGCGGTCATCGCGCCTACGGTGCAGGCAGCCCGCGATGCGTTTCAAGCGCTCGCTCCCGACCTCATCCTGCTGGACGTGATGCTCCCCGACGGTGACGGGAAGGACCTCTGCCGCGAGCTCCGTGCGAAGTCTGACGTCCCGATCGTGATGCTGACTGCCCGCGGAGAGGACGTCGACAAGATCGTCGGGCTCGAGCTGGGCGCCGACGACTACGTCGTGAAGCCATTCTCTGTAGGCGAGCTGGTAGCTAGGATCCGCGCGATCCTTCGGCGCGGGATCCGATCGACGCCGCACGGAGTGATCCGGGTCGGCGCCATCCAGCTCGACCTCGACGCACGGACCGTGAGCAGGTTGGGGGACCCGGTCGTGCTCGCTGCGCGCGAGTTCGATCTGCTTGCGTTGCTGATGTCGAACGCGGGTCGCGTGGTGCGTCGTGAACAGATCATGGACGACGTGTGGGACCCGCACTGGTTCGGGTCCACGAAGACTCTCGACGTCCACATCGCCTGGCTCCGCAAGAAGCTCGAGGACGATCCCGCGCATCCCCGCTACATCACCACCATCCGAGGGGTCGGGTTCCGGTTCGCGACACCCGAAGACCGACAGGGGGCCGAGCCGGCCGACGGAAGATGAGGAGGGCGACACGAGGGTCCGCACCAGACTCGTGGTGGCTTTCACCTACATCTCGGTGACCATCATCGTCGCGCTCACGATCCCGCTCGCAGTGACGCTCGACCGTCGTGCGCGTGCCGAGCTCGAGCGGGAGAATCTCGTACGCGCGGGAACGATCGCGCAGGACGTGGGCGCCGAAAACCTCGCGCCCCACCGCCGTCGAGCGCTGCGCGCGATCGTGCAGCGTGCGGCGGAGCAGGCGGACGGTCGCGTGATCGTGGTCGATGCCGCTGGACGACTCATCGGCGACTCACAGGGCCTGGCGACGGGAGATATCTATGCGACACCCCAGCGGCCCGAGATCGTAGCGGCCCTCCACGACGTCCCGACCTCGGAGATCCGCTTCAGCCAAGACCTGGGCGTTGAAATCATGGCGACGGCGGTGCCCATCGTCGATGAGTCGCCCTCCGGAGCTACGTCCGTCGCGGGCGCCGTGAGGATCACCCGGTCGATGGATCAGGTGAACGCGAACGTTCGCCGGGTCACGTGGGGGGTCGTCGCGATCGGAGCGGGCGGCCTCGCGGCCGGTCTGATCCTGGCGTTCGCGCTCTCGAGCTCGCTCGCCCGGCCGCTCCGGCGACTGGCCGACGCGGCGAACCGGTTCGGGTCGGGAGACCTGTCCGTCCGAGCGGGCGAGGTGCGCGGCCCGAGGGAGGTGGAGGAACTCGCCTCGTCGTTCGATCAGATGGCTGACCACGTCGAACGAACGGTGCAGACGCAACGCGAGTTCGTCGCGAACGCGTCCCACCAACTCCGAACCCCGCTCACGGGGATGAAACTCCGGCTGGAGTCGGCGCTGGCCGACACCGACGACGAGGAACTTCGGACCGAGCTCGTCGCAGCCGATGCGGAAGTCGACCGACTCTCCGCGATCGTCGATCGGTTGCTCGCGACGGCCTCAAGGGCCGAAGAGGCACAGGCGACGACGGTCAACCTCGGCGAGCTCGCGGAACGAGCCGCGGAACGGTGGCGGCAGCCCGCCCGGGAGGCCCGCACGATGCTTGTCGTGGACGGGCGGCCAGGGCGGGCGCTCGCCCGGTTCTCGGACGTCGAGCAGATCCTCGACAACCTGCTGGACAACGCCGTGACCTACGCACCCGGGCGTATCGAGCTCACGCGCGGCACCCGCGACGGCCGGGCGATCATCGCCGTGCGCGACCACGGCCCAGGGATCTCCGACGATGATCTCCCGCTCGTGACCGAGCGGTTCTACCG
>JALYLP010000381.1 GCA_030774195.1 Actinomycetota bacterium
CTCCCCCGTCAGCGCGGCGAACGTGTCCGCGCCGATGAATCGGGTGGCGGCCTCAGTCAGCACGACCGTGACGTCTGCGCCCGCCGCCTTCAGCAGGCGGGCGACGAGGGCCGCCTTGTACGCCGCGATCCCACCGGAGACGCCGAGCAACACGCGTCGCCCGGCGAGCGGGTCGCTACTCGGCTTCGGGCTCCTCGGGTCGCTCGTAGTCGATCTTCCCTTCGGCGATCTCTTCGAGGGCGATCGAAAGCGGCTTGTTGGAGAAGCCGGTTTCCACCAGGGGCGGAACGAACTCGCCACGTCCCTCGCCGAGCTGGTTGTAGTACGAGTTGATCTCACGTGCGCGCTTGGCCGACAGGATCACCAAGGTGTACTTGGAGTCGACGGTCGCGAGCAAGTCGTCGATCTTTGGTTCGATCATCGGATAAGCGCTCCTGTTCGCGTGCTTTCAGCAGGTCAAGAGGTGCGGGACGCTTCGATGATAGCAGCGACCTCGTCGGCAGCGCGGTCCGCATCATCGTTCACCACGACGGCGTCGAACCAGGAGGTCTCCTCCAGCTCGCGAGCCGCGAGCCGCAGACGGTCTTCGATCATCGCCTCGGTCTCGGTCCCGCGACCTCGGAGCCGCTGCTCGAGGACCTCGAGCGACGGGGGTTCCAGGAAGATCAGGAGGGCTTCGGGCACGCGCGCCCGTACCTGTTCGGCGCCCTTCACGTCGATCTCCAGGACGACGTCGCGACCCGCGGCGAGGAGCTCTTCCACGGGCCGGCGCGGCGTTCCCGACCGGTGCCCGACGATCTCCGCCCATTCCAGGAGGGATCCGTCGGCGATCATCCGGTCGAACTCGGCATCCGTCACGAAGTGGTGGTGGACGCCCTCGACCTCTCCGGGCCGCGGGGCCCTAGTGGTGACGGAGACGGAAAGCGCCGGGCCGTCCGAGATCCGGCAGAGTAACCGCTGGATGACGGTCCCCTTCCCGACCCCGGAGGGGCCGGCGATGACGATCAGCGTGCCTCGACGCACGAGGCGATGCCGCCGTTACTTCTTGCCGAACTTGTCGAGCAGCAACTCGCGCTGCTTCGAACCGAGCCCGCGCACGCGACGGCTCGCGGAGATGTCCAGCTCTTCCATGATCTTCTGCGCCCGCACCTTGCCGACGCCCGGCAACGACTCGAGCACAGTCGACACCTTCATCTTGCCCAAGGTGCCGTCATCACCCGCCGTCTTCAGAACATCGGCGAGCGTTCGCTTCCCCGACTTCAGCTCCCCTTTGACCTCTGCGCGCTTCTTGCGAGCCTCTGCGGCTTTGGCGAGCGCCTGCGCGCGCTGTTCGGGGGTGAGCGTGGGAAGAGCCATCGACATACTCCTTCGTTCGGTGGAAGGTCAGGAACCCGGGGAGTATACGCACGGCCCGTGAGCGGGACAAACGGAAACGAACCGTGTGGCCTGCGGATTCACCGCATGGAGCGCAGGATCCCGCGTGCAACACCGACGGGATCGGCCGCGTCGGTGATCGATCGTCCAACGATGAGATAGTCGGCGCCGCGCTCGATCGCAGCCTCGGGCGTCAGCACGCGCACCTGGTCGTGGCCGTTCGATCCTTCGGGGCGGATCCCCGGCACGGCGAGCACGAGATCCTCGCCACACGCATCGCGCACGTCGCGAACATCCTCACCGGAGACGACCACACCATCGAGCCCGGCTTGCTTCGCTTCCCATGCCAGCGACGCCGGCGACGCGAGTCCCTCACCGCCATGCGAAGATAGGACCGTCACCCCGAGCACGAGAGGCACGGGGTTCCCCGAGGCGTCGGCGCCCCGTCGCGCACCCTCGAGGGCTCCCCGCATCATCGCCTCGCCGCCCAGGGCATGCACGTTGAACATCCGCACACCGAGCCTCGCCACGTTCGCGCTCGCGCGCTCGACGGTGGTCGGGATGTCGTGGAGCTTGCAGTCGACGAAGACCGGCGCCCGCTCGGCGATCAGACGGACCGCCTCGGGACCGTGTGCCCAGAAGAGCTCGAGCCCGACCTTCAGCATCGCCGTGTGCGGTGCCAACGCGTCGGCGAGCGCAGTGGCTTCCCCCAGATCGGAGACGTCGATCGCCACGATCAGCGGGTTCTCGGGGCGTGGTCTCACGATGCCGGCACCGGGTCCGCCTCCGCTCCAGCCAACTCCGGCGGCCGGAGCCGGCCGCGGAGCCCGGCCGGAGACGTGAGGCCCGCCGCCTTGAGGCGCCGAACGATCCCCTGCGCGACGGTTACCGCCGCGGCGGGGTCGGTCAGGGTGGCGGTCCCGACCTGCACTGCCCACGCTCCGGCAAGCAGACACTCCACCGCGTCCTCGCCCGTCCGGATGCCGCCGCTCGCGATCACGGGAACGTCGGGGAGCGCCTGCGCGACGTCGAAGACCGCGCGCAGGGTGATGGGCTTCAGGGCCGGGCCCGAGAGCCACCCGGTCACGATCCCGATCCTCGGACGATCCCGCGTGGCCTCGAGGCCGAGCGCGGGAGGTGAGGCCAGGAGCGTCACGCCGGTCGCTCCGGCCCGGATGGCCGTCCGCGAGAGCCCGACGATGTCGTCGCACGCCCCCGGAAGCTTCGCGAACACGGGAACCAGCGACATGCGCGCGACCGCACCCACGATCTCGTTCAGCCGATCCGGATGCGCCCCCAAGACGGTGCGATCGAGCTCGTCGTCGCGACCCGACAGGTGGATCTCGATCGCCGCGACCTCGGGCCGCCCCTGGAGCGCGCTCGTCATGCGGACGTATTCCTCAAGTGATCCGCCGCCGACGGAGACGACGATCCGCGCACCGCCACGTGCGAGGCGGAGCAGCTCACCCGACACGAACGTATCGAGCCCCGGGTTCTGCAGTCCCGTCTCCCAGATGATCCCAGCAGGCGATTCGGCGATCCGCGGTACGTCGGAGCCGACGCGTTCACCCACCGTGATGGTCCGAGACACGATCGCTCCGACCCGACGGAGATCGACCAGACCTGCGAGCTCGCGACCGGTGCCCCCGCACCCCGCGGCGATCATCACCGGGGTCGGGAGGATCATCCCTCCCAGGTCGACGGCGAGGGATGGGGCGGCGGTCACGGCTCATCGCCTCCCGGCGGGATCGCCGTCACCGGCTCGGCGTCCGGGGAAGCAGCCGTCGACGCGCCGAGCCACCGATCCCACAGGATGCCCGCGGGATCGAACACCGGCCCGTCGACGCACGCCCGGAGATTGTCGTAGCCGGATCGGTCCTTGCGCATCACAGGCACGACACACGTGTTGCAGAGCCCGAACCCACACCCCATGCGTCCCTCGATCGCCACCTGAGCCGGGAGCCGGTGCGTCCGGCAGAACACGGCGACCGCCTCGAGGGTCGGCGCCGGTGCGACCGCATAGATGACCTCGGCGTCGGCCCGGGCGATCGCATCCGGCAGCGCATCGAGGACGCCCCCCCGCTCGCCGAGCGATCCGTCGGCGGTCATCACCGCTACGGTTTGCGCAAGGCGCTTGGCGTCGATCGGCTTGAAGACGGTTTCGAGCGTGCGCCCCCCGAGGATCATGTCGACCCGCTTGTGCCTCGCAACGAGCTCCTGAGCGAGGAAGAACAGAGAGGCGGCCCCGCGCCCTTCGGCCACCAGGAGGCAGTTCGTGAGGCGCTTCGGGTAGGAGAACGCCTTCCCGAGCGGACCGATCACATCGAGGAACTCGTGGGCGCGAGCGCCCGCAAGCCAGCCGGTTCCCGCGCCCGACGACGGATCGACCACGAACTCGAGCGTGCCGGCCCACCCGCCGCGGCGCGATGCCTGGTGGATCGAGAAGTGGCGGCGCAAGACGAACTCGCGACCTTCCGGCATCGCGATCGCGAGGAACTGACCTGGGCGTGAGCGTTCGGCGATCTGCGGGGCGACCAGCGTGATCGATCGATACGCACCGATCGTATGCGTCGACAGGATCTCCGCTCGAGCGCGTTTCATGCGGGTGCCCCGGCGACCCCGGCGGCCTGGTCGAACGTCAGCCTAACCTGGATCGGCCCTTCGCGGGCGGCGGCGTGGTGCTCCTGGATCGACATCGGGAGGGTCGGCTCGCCGCGGAGCGCCTCGATCCCACGGAGCGCTGCGAACGCTCCCGGGAGCGTCGTGATACAGGGCACGCCGGTCGCGGCGGCGGCGGTCCGGATGAGCGAGCCGTCCGTTCGGGGGGCCCGCCCGAAGGGCGTGTTGATCACGAGGTCCACCGCGCCGGCGCGGATCAGCCCGGCGACGTTGTCCGCGTCCTCGGAGACCTTCGCGACCAGCGCCACAGGGATCCCCGCCCGCTGCAGCACGCCGGCCGTCCCGCGGGTCGCCAGGAGGCGGAACCCCAGATCCGCCAGTCGCTTCGCGGGGAACACGATCGAGCGCTTGTCACGGTTGGCGACGCTCACGAAGACGGTGCCCGTGGTGGGGAGCGCGTGGCCCGCCGCCACCATCGCTTTCGCGAGCGCCATCCCGGAGTCGACGTCGATGCCCATCACCTCTCCGGTCGACCGCATCTCAGGCCCGAGGATCGTGTCGACGCCCGGGAACCGGCCGAAGGGAAGGACGGCGGCCTTGACGCTGGTCGACGGGAGATGACGGTAGTGGTACCGGTCCGCCGGCAGGATCCCGTCCGCGCGCATGTCCGCGACGGTCCGGCCCATGAGCACGAACGTCGCGACGCGCGCGAGCGAGACCCCGATCACCTTGCCGACGAACGGAACGGTCCGAGAGGCTCGGGGGTTGGCTTCGAGCACCCAGATCCGCTCGTCCTTGACCGCGAGCTGCAGGTTCAGCAGCCCGACCACGCCGAGCCGCCTGGCGAGCCGGGACGTGATGTCTTCGATGACGTCCAGCTCGTCGTCGCTCAAGGTCGCGGGCGGGATCTGGCACGACGAGTCCCCTGAATGGACACCGGCCTCCTCGATGTGCTCCATCACCGCACCGATGAAGACATCCCCGGTCCCGTCGCACACGGCATCGACGTCGACCTCGATCGCGCCTTCGAGGAAGCGATCGATCAGCACCGGATGCTCGGGCGACGCCTCGGCGGCCATCCCGACGAAACGCTCGAGCTCCTCGTCGTCGTAGACGATCTCCATCGCGCGTCCGCCGAGCACGTAGCTGGGGCGGACCACGACCGGGTACCCGACCCGCGCCGCGACGGCGCGAGCTTCGGACATGGTCCGGGCCTCGCCGTGGGGCGGCGCCGGGATCTCGAGCTCCTGCAGGAGCGCGGCGAAGCGCCCGCGATCCTCGGCGAGGTCGATCGCCTCCGGCGTCGTCCCGAGGATCGGCACGCCCTCGTCCCGGAGCGTCCGCGCCAGCTCGAGCGGCGTCTGGCCGCCGAGCTGCGCGATCACGCCCACGGGCCGCTCCACCCGACAGACGGCGAGGACATCCTCTGCCGCAAGGGGTTCGAAGTAGAGGCGGCTCGCCGTGTCGTAGTCGGTCGAGACCGTCTCGGGATTCGAGTTGATCATCACCGAGGCGAAGCCCGCCTCTTCCAGCGCGAACGCTGCATGGACGCAGGCGTAGTCGAACTCGATCCCCTGACCGATGCGGTTCGGACCAGCACCGAGGATCACCACTCGGGGCCGGTCGGCATCACCGACCTCCGTCTCCTCTTGGTAGGTCGAGTAGTGGTACGGCGTGCGAGCGGCGAACTCGCCGGCACAGGTGTCGACGGTCTTGAACACGGGGGTCACGCCGAGGGTCTCGCGGCGAGCCCGCACGGCTGCGACAGAACCGCTGGTGAGCTCGCCGATGCGTTCGTCCGAGAGCCCCAGGCGTTTCGCGTGGCGGAGCTCGTCTGTCTGAAGATCGTCGAGCGGTCGCCCCATGAGCTCGCGCGCGCCCTCGACCACCTGAGCGATCTGATCGATGAACCACGGGTCGATCCGCGATGCCGCTGCGACGTCGTCGATCGTCTGGCCTGACGCGAGCAGCGCGGCGACCTGGTGCAGTCGATGCTCGGACGGCCGAGCGACGTCGCCGAGCGCGGAAGGGCCGGGCATGGTCACCGAGCCATCCAGGGTCGGCCAGCTCCGGTCCAAGGCCTTCTTCTCCAGCCCTCGCCACGCCTTGCCGAGCGCCTCCTTGAACGTGCTCCCGATCGCCATGACCTCGCCGACCGAGCGCATCGTCGAGCCGAGCGCGGTGTCCGCGGCGGGGAATTTCTCGAACGCGAAGCGCGGGATCTTCACGACGACGTAGTCCAGCGTCGGTTCGAACGCAGCGGGTGTCTCGCCGGTGATGTCGTTCGTGATCTCGTCGAGTCGGTACCCGACGGCGACGAGCGCCGCGATCTTCGCGATCGGGAACCCGGTGGCCTTGGATGCGAGCGCGCTCGAGCGCGAGACACGCGGGTTCATCTCGATCAGGACCTGCCTGCCGGTCGCCGGATCGACGGCGAACTGCACGTTCGACCCGCCCGTCTCCACGCCGATCACCCGCAGCACCTCGATCGCCGCGTCGCGCATGCTCTGGTATTCGCGGTCGCTGAGGGTCTGCTGCGGCGCGACCGTGATGGAGTCGCCGGTGTGCACCCCCATCGGATCGAGGTTCTCGATCGAGCAGACGATCACGGCGTTGTCGGCGCCGTCGCGCATCACCTCGAGCTCGAACTCCTTCCAGCCCGCGATCGATTCCTCGATCAGCACCTCGTGAACCGGGCTCGCGGCGAGTGACCGGCCCGCGACGTGCGCGAGCTCGGCTGGATCGTCGGCGAACCCGCTCCCGCCTCCACCCAGCGTGAACGAGGGCCGGACGATCACCGGGAACCCGAGGGTCGACCCCAGCGACACGGCTTCCTCCACCGAAAGCGCGATGCCCGATCGCGGCACGTCGAGACCGGACTCCACCATCGCCCGCTGGAACCCGCTGCGATCCTCGGCCTTGTGGATCGCCTCGAGCGACGCGCCGAGCATCCTGACGCCCAGCCGGTCGAGGTCCCCGGACTCCGCGAGCGCGACACTCACGTTGAGACCGGTCTGACCGCCGAGCGTCGGCAGCAGCGCGTCCGGCCGCTCTCGTTCCAGGATCTGCAGGACGGATGCGGGGGTGAGCGGCTCGATGTAGGTACGGTCGGCGAACTCGGGGTCGGTCATGATCGTCGCCGGGTTCGGGTTGACCAGGCACACCTCGTACCCCTCTCGCCGGAGCACCGTGCATGCTTGCGTCCCTGAATAGTCGAACTCGCACGCCTGCCCGATCACGATCGGTCCGGAACCGATGACGATGATCTTGCGGATGTCCGTGCGGCGTGGCATCAGATCCCGGCCCCCATCAAGGTCCGGAAGTCGTCGAAGAGGTACCGAGAATCGTGCGGGCCCGGCGCGGCCTCGGGGTGGTACTGCACGCTCATGGCCGGCACGTCGAGGCAGCGGAGCCCTTCCAGCGTGCCGTCGTTGAGGTTCCGATGCGAGAGCTCCACCCGCCCGTGGTCGGTCAGTGCCCGACCGTCGCCGTCCTTCGCCCATCCGTCCGCGTCCACCGCGAAGCCGTGGTTGTGACTCGTGATCTCGACCGCTCCCGTCGCGAGGTTCTTGACCGGCTGGTTCACGCCGCGGTGACCGAACTTCATCTTGTACGTGGCTCCGCCGAGAGCCAGCCCGAGCAGCTGATGTCCCAGACAGATGCCGAAGATCGGGACCTTGCCGAGCAGCTCGCGGGCCGTCGCGATCCCGTAGACGGTCGCCGACGGATCGCCCGGGCCGTTCGACAAGAACACGCCATCGAAACCGCCGCGCGCGATCGTCGCCGGGGGGGTCTCGGCCGGGTAGACCGTGCATCCGATGCCGTGGTCCGCGAGGAGCCGCAGGATCGTGCGCTTCAACCCGAAGTCGTACGCGGCCACGCGGAAGACGCGGCCGCGGTCTGGGGTTGGCGGCCCGGTGACGATCTCCGAGTCGAACGGCGCCGAAGTGGAGACGGTCTTCGCCAGATCCGCACCGGCCATCCCGGCGGACGAGCGGACCCGTTCGACGAGGGACCCCCCGTCAAGATCCTCGGACGAGATCCCCGCACGCATCGAGCCGTGTTCCCTGATCCGCCGGGTCAGCTTGCGCGTATCGATCCCTTCGATCCCCGCGACCCCGGCTTCTTCGAGGGCCCGGGGCAACGAACCGCTCGCGCGCCAGGAGCTCGCACGGCGGGCGACCTCACGCACGACGAACCCGGCCACCTGGACGCGCCCGCTCTCGGCGTCGTCGGCGTTGACGCCGTAGTTCCCCTGATGTGGGGACGTCATCGTTACGATCTGCCCCGCGTAGGACGGGTCCGTCAGGACCTCCTGATATCCGGCCATGCTCGTGTTGAAGACGGCCTCGCCGAACGACTCTCCCGACCGTCCGAACCCCGTCCCTCGGAAGACCGAGCCGTCCTCCAGCGCGAGCAGCGTCGGGCGACCGGGCGTCATCTCGTCGGCTTCCCCTCCGCCACGACCAGTGCGCCGCGGTAGACGGTGTGGGTCACACGACCGCGCAGCCGCCGGCCGAGGAACGCGCTGTTGCGACCCTTCGACGCGAACGGTGCCTCCACGACCCATCCGTGGTCCGGGTCGAACACCACGAGGTTCGCCGACCGCCCAGGTTCGATCGGCCCGCCATGATCCGCCGCGCCCAGGATCCGAGCCGGGGTCGTCGAGAGGGCCTCGAGTGCCCGGGACAGCGGAACGAGACCCGGATGCACGAGCTCGGTCAGGATCACCGCGAGCGCCGTCTCGAGCCCGATCGTCCCCGGGGGCGCCCGATCGAACTCCGCCTCCTTCTCTTCGATCGCGTGCGGAGCGTGATCGGTGGCAACGGCATCGATCGTTCCGTCGGCGAGGCCGTCACGGAGCGCGTCACGATCCTCGCTCGACCGCAACGGGGGGTTCATCTTCAGGTTGGCGTCGTAGCTGTTGAGATCCTCATCCGTGAAGGTCAGGTGGTGAGGGGTCACCT
>JALYLP010000382.1 GCA_030774195.1 Actinomycetota bacterium
GATGTACTCGCCTTCGATGACGTAGAAGGCTTCCGCGATCCCGTGGTGGATGTGAAGCGGCGGCCCGAAGTTGGGTGGCTCACCTGCTTCGAGGAGCGTGAACAGGCCGTCGGTCTCTTCATTCGTCGCTTTGACCGTCATGGAGAACCCACCGAGGTCGATCAGCCGACCCTCGCCCGGTTGGAGCACGTATCCCCCGCCGCCGACCGCTGTCATCATGGCCTCCCTCCCTCAAGGTCACGCAACCGCGTGAGCGTCCACGGCTCCTCGACGGCGGTTGGCCATCGCGAACAACAGATACCCGCCCACCAGCAGCACGATGCCGATCACGAGCCACGGCCAGGGACTCCATTCATCCGAGCAGGACTGGCTCGTAGCGGTCGTGGTACAGAACGTTCCAGGACCCGACCGATCCAAGAACGCAACGAAGAACAGCGGGAGGCTGAGACCGGAGACGAGACCGGGCAGGCCGACGCGGTTCCCAGCGCGGGTGGCGAGAACGATCGTCGCTACCACGGTGATGAGCAAGACATAGGCACCGATGGAGAGCACGGCCAGGACTCCGAAGGCATAGCCGGCGCCTACGAGCATCCACGCGATGAACCACATCGCGCCTCCGCGGTCACGCGGCTTCGAAGTCATCATCGTGAGGATAGGTCTTCCTCGGGTTCCGGCGGCAGGGCGCCTAGGCAACCTTCACGGAACGGGCGATCAGCGAGAGCGCGACGATCCCTACGGCTGCAGCGAGCCCGAAGGCGAACGGACGCCGGAAGCGGCGCGCGACGAGGAACGATGCGAGACCGACGACGAGTAGCGTCAGCCCTGCGACGAGCGGCAGGCTCGCGAAACTCGTGTCCGGTGCGACGATCTCCGCTTGGAAAGGAGGCAGACTCGCACCGTTGCCCAGCCGCAGCGGATCGCGAAGCGCAGCCAACCCCTGATCTTGGGTGGCGTATCCATCGCGCACCATCGAGGTGAGGACCTGAACCTGTCGCTGACGCGCGAGTGAGGGATGCAGCAGCGGGTCATACCCGGAGGGATCCTGGATGATCCCCGCCAGCATGCTCGCGCGAGAGAGGTCGAGGCGCGAGGGACCGATCCCGAAGTAGCGTTCGGAGGCCGCTCCGACCCCGTACGCGCCGTCCCCGAAGTACACGCTGTTTAGGTAGAGCTCCAAGATCTGCTGCTTCGACAGATCCGACTCCAGCCGGATCGCGACCGCGGCGTCCTGCAGCTTCCGCCACGGGGAGCCGTCGTTGCCTCCCAGGTACAGGACCTTCGCGAGCTGCTCAGTCAGCGTGCTGCCGCCCTGCGACAGGGTGAGGTGGCTCGCGTCAAAGGCGAACGCTCTCGCGAGACCGATGACGTCGATCCCGTGATGGCGGTAGAAGCGCTCGTCCTCGGTGGCGACGATCGCTTGTTGGAGGACCGGCGAGATCGCACGCAGCGGGACGAACCGACCCCCGACCGCGCGCAGCCGCGCGAGGACCTCTTCCCGCGGTCGTGCAGGTGCGGGGGCAGTGACCCACGCAGCAACCAGGACGGCCGTCAGGAGGACGGCGATACCCGCGACGCCGGCCAGCAAGCGTCTGCGCCACACCCCTCGTCGGTCGACATCGTTGGTCGCCACATCCGAACGGTAGGCCGGACGCACCGTCGGGCGCAGGCTGAGGTGTGACGTTTCGATGTCGCCGCGGCGTCAGATCGGATCGACCGAGCGCGCCACCGACACCAACCGAGCGATCAGGGTCACGGCCGTCGTGACGATGATCGCGATCAGCCCCCACACCGGCCGTCCGGCGACGGCGGCGATCGCGACGAGCAGCAGCCGTGCATCCCTGGTCCCGAACAAGAGGCGCAACCGGTCTTCCGGCGCTTGGCGCATCCCGAGCGCGCGGATCCGATCCTTCGTCGCCATCGAGAGCAGGCTGCCCGTCAGTGCGGCCACCGCGAGGCCGATCGCCCAGACGTCTCCGATCGTCCCGTCGCGGACCGCCCAGATCGTCAGACCCGCGACGACCATGGCGTCTCCGATCCGATCGAGCACCCCGTCCATCAGCGCCCCCCAGGCGCTCGTTCGGTACTGGAGCCGGGCGATCTCGCCGTCGACCCCGTCGACGATCGAACCGAGCTGCACGAGCAGACCCCCCGCGATCCCTTGCCCGAGAGCGAGCAACGAGCTTCCGATCGCGCACACGAGGAGGGCGACGACTGAGATCGCGCCGGGGTTGGGGCGGAGCCGCGAGATCGCCATCGATACCCGGGTTGAGATCGGCCGGTTCAGCAACCGCGAGACGGGCCCGTCCTCGGACTTGCGCAATGACCGGCGGAGCGACCGCCGGGCTGCGCGCACATCCTCCGGCGTATCCAGGTCGTGCCACCAGGCGCCCGGCGGAAGCGGCACCGCGGCGATCGGATGCAGCACCGCGAACCGGCAGAGCGCTCCACTGAGCGAGGAGTCCCCCTCGGCCGCCGCGCGTCGTTGCGCCTCGAAGATCGCGGGCGACAGCACGAACGCACCGCAATCGACCGGCAGCTCGGACAACGCCTTCGAGAACTCCAGCGCCCGTCCATCCTCGATCCGCACCCGCGTTCCCTCCGACCAGATGAGAGGGTCCGGATGCTCGTCCACGAGCACGGAC
>JALYLP010000383.1 GCA_030774195.1 Actinomycetota bacterium
TCGCGCTCGGGTTCGCGGTGAAGGTGCCGATGTGGCCGTTCCACACGTGGCTGCCCGACGCGCACACCGAGGCGCCGACGATCGGCTCGGTCCTGCTGGCCGGGATCATGCTGAAGATGGGCACGTACGGGTTCGTGCGGATCGCGCTGCCGGTGCTGCCGGAGGGAGCGGTCGCCTACGCGCCATGGATCGGCGCGCTGGCCGCGATCGCGATCGTCTACGCCGCCCTCGCATGCCTCGCCCAGAAGGATCTGAAGCGGCTGATCGCGTTCTCGTCGGTCGGGCACATGGGGTTCGTGATGCTCGGCATCGCGACCCTCACGCCCATCGGCATCCAGGCGGCGATCTTCGGCATGGTGGCCCACGGGGTGATCACCGGCATGCTGTTCTTCCTCGTGGGGTCGATCTATGACCGCTACCACACGCGAGAGATCGCCGAGATCGGCGGCGGCATGGCCGAGCTGATGCCCAAGATGGCCGGGATCTTCGCGTTCGTCGCGATCGCATCCCTCGGCCTCCCGGGTCTGGCCGGGTTCATCGGGGAGTTCATGGCCCTACTGAGCTCCTTCAGTCCCGCAGCGGTGCTGAACGTGGGCCTGTATCGCGCGTTCATGATCATCGGGGGCATCGGGACGATCCTCACTGCGGCCTACTTCCTGTGGATGCTGCAACGCGTGAACCAGGGCACGGCGCCCGCGAAGTGGAAGGAGCACGGGTTCCGCGACATCCTCGCGGTGGAGTGGGTGTCGTGGTTGCCGCTGCTCGCGCTGACGCTCGTGCTCGGGCTGGTGCCGAGCATCATCCTGGAGACCACGTCCAAGGGTGTCGACACGATCGTGCAGATGGTGACGGGGTAGGCGCGCGGTGAACATCGACCATCACGCGCTGCTACCGGTCGAGATCGTCTCGGTCACGATCCTGCTCGTGCTGGTGGTCGACCTGTTCCTGCCCGCGCGTGCCAAGGCGGCGTCGATGTGGGTCGGGATGCTCGGCATCCTCGCCGCGCTCGGCGCCGTCGTCTCCCTGATCGGCGGAGGCGAGCGGGTCGTGTTCGGTGGCGCCTACGTCGTCGACGCGTTCACCCTGATCTTCCAGGGGTTCTTCCTCGCGACGGCGGTCGCCGTCCTGCTCATCTCCTACCGGTACCTGCGCGACGGCGGCTTCTATCAAGGGGAGTACTACTTCCTGTTGTTGACCGCGTTCCTCGGATGCGCCCTGATGCCGGCGTCCCGGAACCTGCTGATGCTGTTCCTGGCGTTGGAGCTCGTGTCGGCGCCGGGGTTCCTGATGGCAGCGTTCCGCAAGTCCGACATCCGCGGGAACGAGGGCGGCCTGAAGTTCTTCATCATCGGCGTGCTCTCCACCGCGGTGATGCTCTACGGGATGAGCCTGATCTACGGCTTGACCGGCCAGCTCGAGCTCCACGCGATCGCGAACGGGCTCGCGGGGCTGTCGGGCCCGCGCGAGACGCTCGCCAAGGTGGCCATCCTGTTCGTGGTTGTGGGGTTCGCGTTCAAGGTCTCCGCCGTGCCGTTCCAGTTCTGGGCGCCCGACACCTACGAGGGCGCGCCGGTGCCGGTCGCGGCGTTCCTGGCGGTCGCGTCGGCCGCGGCGGGCTTCGCCGGACTGCTGCAGCTCATGTTCGTCGCCTTCGTAGGACAGGCGGCGTTCTGGGCGCCGATCTTCGCGGCGCTGTCGATCCTCACGATGACCCTCGGGAACCTGGTCGCCTTGCGGCAACGCCAGACCGTGCGCCTGCTCGCGTACTCGGGGATCGCGCAGTCCGGCTACATCCTGCTGCCGTTCGCGCTCGTGTCGGGCGATGCCGCGGTCAACCAGTCGGCGTTCCAGGCCACCGTGACCTACATCTTGATCTACGCGGTGATGAACATCGGCGCGTTCGCGGTCGCGACGGCGCTTTCCGAGCGACGCCCGAGCCTGCAGATCGAGGACTTCGCAGGCATGGCGAAGGTCTCGCCGCTGCTGACGGTGGCGATGACGGCGTTCATGGTGTCGCTGGCCGGCGTGCCCCCGACCGGCGGGTTCTGGGGGAAGCTGGCCATCTTCGCCGCCGCGATCCAACGCGGCGGGATCGGGCCCTGGCTCGCGGCGCTGATGGTGATCAACTCGGTCATCAGCGTGGGGTACTACTTCTTGATCCCACGCGCCATGATCTTCGATGAGTCGGTCGAGGACGAGGGGCGGG
>JALYLP010000384.1 GCA_030774195.1 Actinomycetota bacterium
CCCGCGCCTCATTCCCGGGTCAGGCGATGCGGGACGAGACGTGGGAGACCTGGCGGGCGGATACGCTCAGTGGGTCGCCGGCACAGGTGGTCGAACGCGTGCGAGCGTTCGAAGCGCTCGGCGTCGAGGAGCTGATCCTCTCCCCGTGGGCGCTTCCCTTCGCCGTGATCGAGCCGGAGATCGTGGAGGTGTTCGCCGAGCACGTGATGCCGGCGTGCCGGTGACCTCGCCGCGCGAGGCCGTCCTGGCGGTGCTCGGCGAAGCGGGCGAGCCGATCCACTGGACCGTGATCCAGGACCGGGCGCTCCGAGCCGGGTACCTCGATCCGTTCGAGGAGCCCGACGTCCGCGGAGCCGTACTGCGCGCGCTCCGCGAGCTGGTGGCCGAGGGCCTGGTCGTGAAGACCGAGACGGGGGTGTACACGCTCGCCTGAACCTATGGGCGGTACTGGATCGGCGAGAACCGCTCGAGCTTCTCGAAGGAGTGCTCGGACTCGATCGAGCGGACGGTGCCCGAGCGCGAGCGCATCACCATCGAGTGCGTGCTGGCACCGTCCGGCCAGTACTTCACTCCCCGCAGCAGGTAGCCGTCGGTGATCCCGGTTGCCGCGAAGAAGCAGTCGTCGCTCGCGATCAGGTCCTCCGTCCGGAGGACCTGATCGAGGTCGTACCCCCCGTCGACGAGTGCCCGGCGCTCGTCGTCGTTGCGGGGGTACAGGCGCCCTTGCATGGCGCCGCCGAGGCATCGCAAGGCCGCAGCGGCGATCACGCCCTCCGGCGTGCCGCCGATCCCCATCAGGAGGTCGACCTCGGTGCGCGGAGCGGCCGCGACGATCGCCCCGGCAACGTCGCCGTCCGTGATCAGGAACACACGGGCACCGACCTCGCGGATCTCCGCGATCAGCCCGGCGTGGCGCTCGCGATCGAGGACCGTGACCGTCACCTCTTCGGGCCGCTTGCCCTTCGCCTTGGCGACCTGCCGGATGTTCTCGGCGATCGGGGCGTCGATGTCGATCACGTCCGCCGCGTCGGGACCGGTCGCGATCTTCTCCATGTAGAGGGCTGCCCCGGGGAAGAACATCGTGCCGCGCGGCGCGAGCGCGATAACCGCCAGGGCGTTCGGTTGTCCGACTGCGGTGAGCCGCGTGCCGTCGATCGGGTCGACCGCGACGTCGGTGCCGGGACCTGCGCCGTCCCCGACGTGCTCGCCGTTGAACAGCATCGGCGCTTCGTCCTTCTCTCCCTCGCCGATCACCACCACGCCGTCCATCGACACGGTGTCGATCATCAGGCGCATCGCATCCACCGCTGCTTGATCGGCGGTGTTCTTGTCGCCATGGCCGATCCATCTGCCGGCGGCGAGCGCCGCCGCCTCGGTCACGCGTACCAACTCCATCGCGAGGTTTCGGTCGGGTCGCTCGGTCATCCTCGGTCCTCCCATCGACGGGTCACCGCCGGGACGTTCGACGCTGTCGGCATCCTACGCCGCGGGGTTCGGCAGCATCCCGTGCGCCCGGTACCAGGCGAGCACGCGCTCGAGGGTGTCCTCGAGCGATCGGTATGCGAGCCCGAGCTCACGGGTCGCGCGGGAACCGTCATACCGGTGTCCGTGGAGCAGCGCGCGGATCGTCGCGGGGCAGACCGCGGGATCCTCGCGCACGCGTGCGACCAACCCGGTGAGGGGGACGACCGCGCGCACGAGGCTCCGCGGGACCCAGACGACCCGTCGCGGCCGGCCGGTGTGACGACGGAGCAGCGTGGCCGCCGAGCGCATCGTCAGCGTCCCTCCCGACAGCAGGTATCGGCGGTCGGCGATACCGTTCCGGCCCGCGAGCAGGTGTCCGGCTGCGCAATCGTCGACGTCCACGATCGAGAACGACGTCTCGAGCAGCACCGCGGTGCGCGCCCGCGCCGCGTACAGCAGCAGCCTCGCTGATCCGGTGGTGCGACCAGGCCCTTGGACCGAGGACGGGTTGACGGTGACGACCTCGATCCCGCGCTGGCGGCCGGCCGCGCGCGCCTCCCGCTCGCCGAGGTACTTCGATCGCTCGTACCGCGAGAGGAAGCCTCCCCGATGAACCGAGTCCTCGCTGCCGATCGTCCCTGATGGTTCGCCGATCGCGGCCGAGGACGACGTGAGCACGAGCCGTGCGATCCGGGCGTCGGCCGCGGCGTGCACAGCGGTCACCGCGCCGCCGATGTTGATCGCGTCGAGCTCGGCGGGGTCGCGCGGGCACATGCTGTTAACACCGGCCACGTGGAACACGATGTCGCAGCCGTTCATCGCGTCCGCGAGCGCCGAGCGATCGGTCAGGTCGCCGGCGACGGGCTCGGCTCCCAGATCCCCGACGGCCGCCGTCGCGACGGGGCTCCGCGCGAGCGCCCTGACGGTCTCACCCTCAGCGACCAACGCCCGGATCACCGCTCCGCCGACGAACCCGCTTCCTCCGGTGACGAACGCCGTCATCGTTCACGCGCACGCGTGAACGCTCCGGCGTACCGAGCGACGTAGTCGATCCCGGACCAGACCGTGATGATGGCGGCGACCCACATCAGCCATTCGTCGAGGAACTGTCCCCACAGCACGACGTCGGGGCGCCAGATCGCGACGAAGATCGCGAAGAACTGCAGGTTCGCCTTCGCCTTGCCGAGCCGCGACGGGTTCACGATCGAACCCTCCGCCGAGCTCGCGACCCCCTTGAGGCCGAACACGACGATCTCGCGCGCGATGATCACGAAGGCCACCCAGGCCGAGGCTCGGCCGACCGCGACGAGCGCGATCAGGACACCCGTCACGAGCACCTTGTCCGCGGTGGTATCGAGGAACGCGCCGAGCTGTGACGTCCGCTTCCAGCGGCGCGCGAGTCGCCCGTCGACGAAGTCGGTGACGGCCGCGACCGCGAACAACGCCGCGCCGACGGCGTCGGCCCGGTCGCCCCCGTGGAGCACCAGTGCCATCACGACCGGCGTGAGGATGACGCGCAACCAGGTGATGCCCTCGAGGAACCGTCCCGCTCGTTCGTCGGCGCTGCTCACATGTGCGAGCGTACCAACGCGGGCCGTTCAGGTCGTCAGGAGCTGGTGCACCTCCCCTGCCGTCGCGCAGGCGAGCGCCTTCGACGCGAGCGCGTTCGCGTCGAAGAGGTCGACGGGGCGAGCGGCATCCTTCACGGAGGGGATAGCCGGTGGGCTCATCGAGAGCTCTTCGACCCCCAGACCGAGGAGCAAGGCGGTCGCGGCGGGGTCGGCCGCCAGCTCACCGCAGACCGCCGTCGGGATCCCCGCCGCCGCTCCCGCTTCCGCGGTCATCGCGATCAACCGGAGCACGCTCGGGTGGAGGGCGTCGGCGAGGCCGCCGAGGTCCTCGTTGCCGCGATCGGCCGCGAGCGTGTACTGCGTGAGGTCGTTCGTCCCGACCGAGAAGAACGCGGCGACACGAGCCAGATGCGAGGCGGCGAGGGCGGCTGCGGGGATCTCGACCATCACCCCGACCTCCGGGGGGGCGGTCCCGACGTCCGTCGCGGCGTCGCCGACCGCGGCGAAGCCCGCTTGGAGCTCATCGAGCGTCGCCACCATCGGGAACATGATCCGGACGGGGTGATCGGCGGACACCCGCACGAGCGC
>JALYLP010000385.1 GCA_030774195.1 Actinomycetota bacterium
TGAACCGATCCCGGATGCATCCACCTTGGCGTATGGTTCGTCCCCAGCGATGAGCGGGGCAAGGAGGGATGGATGACGAGCGGTGAAGTCACCGTGACGATCGACGCACCACCGGAACGTGTCTGGCCGTGGGTGGCCGATCTTGGCAAACACGCCGCATGGTCCCCGAAGCCCTACTCGGTCGAGTGGATCGAGGGCGAGCCGAACGCCGTCGGCAGCCGGTTCCGCTCCCTCGGTGAGATCCCGAACGACAAGCACCACGTCAACGAGGGAGAGATCGTCGAGAACCACCCCAACGATCGGTTCGTCCTCCACGCACACGACAAGGAGGGAGACTACGCGAACACCTTCACCCTGAAGCCGGCGGGTAGCTCGACAGAGGTCACGATCCGCCTCGAATTCGTGAAGATGCGCGGCATGGCCGTGTTGATGGTTCCGATCATCTTCCCGCTCGTCGGCAAGAAGGACTTGCGCGTCCGAATGGCGATGCTGAAGCAGAAGGTTGAAGCCGCGTCGAGCGGCTAGCGTCATACCCGTTCCCGGCGTTCGGGCAGCGAGAACCGGTTGACCAGCAGGCCTAACGATCGCCGGCGTCGCGGGCTAAGGCTCGAAGGGCCTCCTCGTCAGTCATGTCAGCGCCGCGTTCCATGAGATCGATGAGCCGAGGATCGGGAGAGTAGGGGGGAAGAGGCGGGAGCACCTCCTCTGGCTCCTGCCGTTCTTCTGGCTCTTGTTCTTCCGCCATGTCCTTCATCGTACGCTCACACCCACCGCGGTGAGGGCCGACGCGATTCCGAGACTCGCCATCGAGGCCCTGAGTCGCCATGCCTTGTCCCGGAGGATGACCCTTGACCTCCTCACGATGTCGATCTGGTTGTCGACGAGAGCAAGCTTCATGAACGCCTCATCGGACGCCGTATGGCCTTGTCGAAGCACAAGCAGGTTCGTGATCGGGATCGAGCGCGGCCAGAACGTTCGAAGGGCGAAGTACGCAGCAACCACGGCAGCGGCGCGTCCGCCGTCCAAGGCCACCCGGAGCCCAGAGGGGGCGAGTGCGATCAGCGCTCCCGCGAACCCAAGCAAGATCCCAGCCTTGCCGTCGAGGGCGTCGAAGTGTTGCAGTTGCTGCGCTCGCTCGAGCCGCGCTTGGTCGAGCAGGACATCCAGAGAACGAACAGAGCGTTCATCCACCGCCCGACCATAGCGCCGGGCTATGACATCAGGAACCACACCAGCGTGCGGCCGCTACCGCCAGGCCGCCGACGACGACGAATGCATCGCGTGGATGGCGCTTGTAGGCCTTGGTCGGGCGGCTCGACTTGGCTCCGACGGTGGCGTCCGTCATCGCCTAACGATATGCCCGAGGTGCGGGCTTCGTGGTGGGGTGCCCTCCGAGCGGCCAGCGCCATGGCCGGTCTTCGCCGACAGTCGTTAGCTGAGGGCCGTGTGTCGCCATACCGGCGTCTACCCTCCGCTACCCTCTTTGTATCTGATCGGAGATCGTGCGAGTGGAAGACGATGATAAGGCCCAGGAACGAGGAAGCAGTCCTGTCGCGCTCGCCTCGGTCTTGGAGCCGTTCTCCCCGATGGCCTTGCACATCCACCTGACGGCCGGCGCCGTCGTAGGACGTCAGGCCGAACAGGACGCGATCCGCCAGGAGCTGGCCTCCGCGGCGACCGGAAGACTCGCGGGGCTCGCGGTGGAAGGCGAACCCGGGATCGGGAAGACCCGGCTGCTGCTCGCTGCGGCCGAGATGGCCTCGGCAGCAGGGTTCACGACGATCGCGGTCACCGCGGACGAGGAGCTCCGCGGCCCCTTCCTGCTCGCGCGCTCCATCCTGGGCTCCCCGGAAGCGATCCAGGCCACCACGGAACGACCCGAGACGGCCGAGGCGCTCGCGCGCAGCCTCGACTCGATGTCAGGCCAGGATGACCCCGGCCTCGCAACCCTGCCGGCCGATCGCCGGCTCCTGCGCACGTTCGATCTGGGCGCCGTCGCGTTCCGCGCCCTCGCGGCCGCCGGACCGCTCGCCGTCCTGGTCGATGACCTGCAGTGGTCCGACGACGACAGCCTCCGCATGCTCCGGTACGTGATCCGCTCGGTTGCCACGAGTCCGATCTACCTGATGCTCGCGATCCGGCCCGAGGAGCTCGCGTTGGTGACCGAGGCCGTGAACCTGTTGGCGGACATGGACCGGATGGGCTTGCTCCGCCGGGTGAAGGTTGATCGCTTGACGCAGTCCGAGACCAGGGACCTCGTCGCCTCGGTCCTCGGCGGCCCGGTCGACGCGAGCGGCGCCGCCGTCATGCATGCGCAAGCCGAGGGTGTGCCGTTCATCGTCGAGGAGATGGCGCGCGCGTACCGCGACGGAGGGATGATCCAGCAGATCGACGGCGTCTGGCGGCTGGCCCGCAACGCGGAACGACTGGTGCCCTCCGCCGTGAAGACCCTCATCTCTCGTCGCGCAGCGCATCTGCCCGACGAGACGAAGGCTCTGCTCGCGGATGCCGCCGTGCTCGGTCGCCGTTTCAGCCTGGAGGACCTGCGCGAGGTCGAGCTCCGCGTGGACGGCACGAAGTCCGCCCCCGCCGCGCTGGCGCTCGCACTCGCGCCCGCGGTGTCGGCGGGCCTCCTCGCCGAGCACGCCGAGCAGGCCGCGGCCGACTACAGCTTCCAGCACGAACAGGTGCGCGATTTCGCGGCCAGCACGCTGACCCACGCGCGGCGGCAAGCGATCCACGCCGCGATCGTCGCCCTCCTGCTCTCGGGCGAGCCTTCCCCCGAAAGCCTGCCGCTGCTCGCCTACCACGCGAAGGCCGCGGGGGACGCTGCCGTGTGCGTCCGCTTCTCGATCGAGGCGAGCCGCAACGCGCTGGCGGCGAACGCGCCGGAAGAGGTACTTCGCGTCATCGAGCTCGCGCTCCCCTCCGCCGCGACCTCGCAGGAACGGCTGGATCTGTTGGAGGCGCGCGACCGAGCGCTCGACATGCTGCGCCGTCCGAGCGACCGCCTGGAGGGGCTCGCCGAGCTCGCGGCGCTGGCGGAGGCGCTCGGCGACTCGCACCTGGAGCTCGATGTGCGGCTACGCCGGGCCGCCGCGCTCCGCACCGCCGAGGAATACGACCGGGCCGCACAGCTCGCCCGCGAGGTCCGCGAGCTCGCCGCCGAGCGCCAGGATCGGGGTGCCGAGCTCGCGGCGTGCATGGAGCTGGGACAGGACCTCGTGCGCGCGACCGTGGGAGAGGCCTTCACCCCCGTCGAACACGAGGTGGACCTCGACGGCGCGGACGAGGCATTCCGGCGCGCGATCCAGCTCGCGAGGGAGCTGGGCGACGACCCGACCCTCGCGGCGGCGCTCCGCGAAGCCGGCGTCGTCCTCGTCGGGAGGGTCCGTGCCTGGTTCATCGAACAGATGCAGCTCGGTGCGCACATCGCGATCGCGCAGCGCGTGGCGGCCGGGGAGGTGCTCGACGACATGCTCCCCGAGTTCCCCATCGCGCCGCTCGTCTACGAGGCGGCGGGGCTCTTCCAGGAAGCGCTCGAGCTCTTCGAGCGGCTCGGGGACCGTCGCGGCGTGATGGCGTCGATCATCGCCATGGGGTACCTGAGTTGGGCGCCGGACATCCATCTGGGCTCGAGTTCGGCGCGCCACATCGAGGAGATCCGCCGGCTGACCTCGAAAGCGAAGGCCTTCACGAACGAGAGCGAGCGCGCGGCGTTCGAGGCACAGATGCTCTACGGGGTGCACGTGTTCTCCCGCGCGAAGGTGATCCCCGATCTCGCGCTTTCCCGGGGCGAACAAGCGCACGCGCACGCGCGAGAGATGGGCGATCGCTCGCTCGAGTTCCTGGCGGCCGGCGGTACAGCGATGTCGCACCTCGACATGGGCGAGGTGGACCAGGCGGAGCCGTGGCTGAACCGCGCGGCGGCGATCGCCTCGGAGCATCCGACCCCGCTCCGCGCGCGGCGGCTGGCGTCCTGGCGCGGGCTCGCACGTTCGACCGCCGGTGATGCCGCAGGGATGCGGGAGCACCTGGAACGAGCCGTGCAGCTCGCCTCCGAGTCGGGGCTACCGGCCGTCAAGTGCGAGGCGCTGGCGCGTCTGGCGTTGGAAGCATCGCGGCTGGGGGTCGAGCTCGGGGACGACGACCTGCTGCAGCTCGCCGAGCGCTCGGCCGGCGAGGCCGCTGGACTCGCGGCCGAACTCCCCGGCCACCCACCGTGGGCGGCGCAGGCGGAAGCGGCGCTCGCGCAGGTCGAGCTTGCCCGAGGCCGGACCGAAGAGGCCGCGGTTCATGCGCGCGCGGCGATGGCGTCGCTGGAGTCGGGGATGCACGAGGACCGGAACCTGGACGTCGTGGTGCCGGTCGCGAACGCGCTGATGGCGAGCGGTGCCCCCGAGTGGGAGGCGATGCAGGCCTACCTGCAGCTCACGCTCGCGATGATCGCGCAACGCACGATGGATGAGGGCGTGCGTGTGCGGTGGTTCCGCGGACCGCTCGGTCGGGAGATGACACGGCTGGCGGGGCCCATCGAATACGCCTCCAGCGTCGCGGACGGCAACGGACATCCTTCGGGCGACGGCGCGGAGGACCAGGACGCCCAGTTGCTTCGGAGCCTGGTACAGGGCAAGACGAACGGCGAGATCGCCGAAGAGATCGGCATCGACGAGCAGGTGGTCACGCGACGGCTCGGCGAGCTGTTCGCCAGGATCGGCGCGTCGTCGCGCGCGGAAGCCACCGCCCTCGCCTTCCGCCAAGGGGTCCTATGAGGGGGGACGAACGATGGCGCTGAAGGCCCGCGTCGACCGTCACCGGTGCATCGGCGCCGGCTCGTGCATCACGATCGCGCCCACGGTATTCGACTGGCACGAGGGCGAGTTCCTGAAGGCGGGAGTCCTGGACGCATCCAGCGTGGAGGATGAGCTGGTGCGCGAGGCGGCGCTCGCCTGCCCGACCGGCGCGCTCGTGGTCGAGGAGGTCGAGGAGCTGCTGCCGTGGCAGCTCCGAGGCAAGCAGGGACCCCGCCGGGTCGAGAAGACGTTCATGTTCACCGACATCGAGGGCTCGACGAACCTGGTCGAGGCGCTCGGGGACGAGGCGTGGCAAGGCGTATTGCGATGGCACGACGAGACGCTCCGGTCGCTGTTCGCCGAGCACAAGGGCGAGGAGGTCGTCGGCACGGGCGACGGGTTCTTCATCGGGTTCGATTCGCCCGACGAGGCCCTTGCGTGCGCGGTCGCGATCCAACGGCGTCTGGCCGAGCACCGCCGGGCGAACGGGTTCGCCCCGAAGGTCCGGATCGGTGTGCACGCCTCGGGCGCGACCCAGGTTGGCCGGAACTTCTCGGGCAAGGGCGTGCACGAGGCGGCCCGGATCGCGGCGCTCGCCAACGGCGACGAGATCCTGTCCAGCAGGGCCACGGCGGCCGACGGGAGGTTCCCGATCTCGGAGCCCCGGACGGTCACGCTGCGAGGCACGTCCGAGGCGGTCGAGATCGTGACGATCGACTGGAGCTGAGCATGGCTGGAGGGCGCTGACGGTCAACTCAACTGCTCGGCCGTGCCTTCGAGATCCGGCCCCAAACGGGCGAGCGCGTCGTACGCGGCGTACTTGAAGGTCTCGCCGAGCGTCGGATGGTTGAAGACCATCTGGATCAAGACCTCGACCGTGCCATCGAGCGCGATCACCGCTTGGCCGATGTGGACGAGCTCGGACGCTCGCTCGCCGATGCAGTGGCAACCGACGAGCTTCCGCGAGCTCTTGTCGAATACGAGCTTCACCATCCCGTCGCGATCGCCGATGATCTGGCCCCGGACGTTGTCGCGGAAGAAGGCGCGTCCCACGACGACGTCGAGCCCTCGGCGCGCAGCCTCCTCCTCGCCGAGCCCGACGCAGCTCACCTCGGGGATCGTGAAGATCCCATAGGGAAGGAGCCCGGAGACTTCTCGCTTGTACGTGAACCCGAACGCGTGGCACACGGCGACGCGCGCTTGCTCCATCGACACGCTCGCAAGCGCCGGGAAGCCGATCACGTCGCCCGCCGCGTACACGCTCGGGACGGCGGTTCGGTAGTTGTCGTCCACGACGACGTAGCGACGGGCGTCGACCTCGATGCCGGACTCCTCGAGACCCAGGCCCTCGGTGTTCCCGTGCCGGCCCGCGGCGATCAGCGCCGAGTCCACCACCAGCGCCTCGCCGGACGTGAGCGTGCACACGAGACCTTCGGGCCCGCGTTCAACATGCTCGTGGCGCCTCTCGAGGTGCAGCGTGATCCCGAGCCCCTCCATCGCCGCGGCCAGTCGCTCGCCCATCTCGCGGTCCAGGAACGGCAGGAGTCCTGGCCGCCCGTCGACGAGGTGCACCCGGACGCCCAGCGCAGCGAGCGTGCACGCGTACTCGCATCCGACCACGCCGCCTCCGATGACGACGAGCGAGTGCGGCAGGCGCTGGATGCGCAAGATCCCGTCCGCATCGTGCACGTCAGGGTCCTCGTACGGGACGCCGGCCGGCCAATGCGGAGAGGAACCGGTGGCGATCAGGACGACGTCGCATCGGAGGCGCTCGAGCCCTTCGGCCGTGACGACCTCGACCGTGTGCGGATCCGAGAGGCTTCCTTCCCCGTGGATCAGCTCGACCCCGTGCCGCTCCAGGTTCCCCAGGATCCGTTCGATCTCGAGATCGCGAACGGTGTCCTTGCGCTCGAGCAACCGGGTCACGGTGAGGTCCGGATCGACGTCGACCTTGACCCCGTAGAGGGCTCGCTGCCGGTAGCCGGACAGGAACAGGGCGGTCTCGCGCAAGGTCTTGGACGGCAGCGTGCCGGTGTGAACGGCGGCGCCCCCCGGGGTCGGCTGCCGTTCCACGATCGCGACCCGCTTGCCGAAGTAGGCGGCTTGAGCGGCTCCCCGCTCGCTCGCGGGACCTCCGCCGAGCACGACCAGGTCGTAATGGCGTCTCACGGTGCCGAGCGTAGCTGGCCGGGTCGATCCTTCCGGCCGGTCGGCTGGGTCTCGTCCCGCAAGGCGCTCGTGCATGATCGAGATGTGGCCCCGCGTAGACTCGCGCCATGACTTCTGGATTCGATCTTGTGATCGAGCAGCAACACGAAGCGTTGGATCGGTTCGCGAAAGCGAACACCAACCCTTGGCGGCCCTGCGGTCGCGTGCCGACGACGTCACGCTCGGCAATCCGTTCAGGCCCTTCGTGCGGGGCTTCGAGGCCGTGAACCAGACGATGGAGCGCGCAGCGGCGCTGTACCGAGATGGCCGAGCGGTCGGGTTCGATCGGCTCGCCGAACATGTCGGCGAGGACGTGGCATACCTCGTCGAGGTCGAGAGGTTCGAAGCGAAGATGGGCGGGAGGGCCGACGTCTCACCGGTCTCCCTTCGGTGCACCAGCATCTTCCGTCGAGAAGACGGCGCCTGGAGACTCGTGCATCGCCACGCCGACCCGATCACCGTTGCGCGGGGGGCTGAGTCCGTGATCCAGGAAGAGTTCTGACGCGAGCATGCGCTCACCACTCGTCGATGCTCAGGAAGTCACGACCGTAGGATGAGCGCGGGCGTCGGTGCGATCGTGCTCATGGGTCGGATCCTGTTCTCCATCTTCTTCGTGCGATCCGGATGGGGCCACATCAGGAGAGCCGAGGGGATGATCGGGTACGCGCGGTCCGCCGAGCTCCCTTTCCCGATCGTCGCCGGCTGGCCCGCTGGCGTGTGGCTGCTCGCCGCGTCGGCGTCGATCGCGCTCGGCATCTGGCCCGACATCGGCGCGCTGATGGTGGTCGTGTTCGTGATCCCAGCTGCCTGGTACTTCCACCGGTTCTGGACGATCGACGACCCCGAAGGGCGAAGGACGCAAGCGATGGCCTTCTACCGGAACGTCGAGATCCTCGGGGCCGCGCTCGTGATGTTCGGTCTGTTCGGATGGGCCGGGCACAGCCTCCGGTTCGCCCTGACCGGCGCCGCCACGAAGTGGTGATCGGAGGACGGGATGTGTCATGAACCCGACGCCCGCGCGCCGCTGCCACCGATCTCGGGAGCGTCCGACGTCGCACGTTCGGCCGACATCGTGCTGCGCTCGTCCGACGGCACGGAGTTCGCCGCGTTCGAAGCGCTGACATCCCATGATGGTGCGCCGGGGATCGTGATCCTGCCGGACGTCCGGGGTCTGCATCCCTTCTACCGCGACCTGGCGGTGCGGTCGGCCGAGGCGGGGATGCACGCGGTCGCGATCGACTATTTCGGGCGGACGGCGGGGCTGGGAGAGCGGAACGAAGAATTCGACCACATGGCGCACGTGCGACAGACCACGCCGGATGGCGTCGCCAGTGACGTCTCCGCCGCGATGGAGCGTCTGCGGTCTGAGACGGCAGCGACGCGGCTGTACACGATGGGGTTCTGCTTCGGCGGACGGAAGTCCTTCAACCAGTCTGCCCGGCAGCAGGGCCTCGATGGCGTGATCGGCTTCTACGGCCTGCCGCAGCGCCGGGGTGATGATGACGTCGATCCACCGGTCGAGCTCGCCGGCGAGTACCGATGCAAGGTGCTCGGCCTCTTCGGTGGCGCGGATCAGGCGATCCCGGCTGATGCGGTGGATGCGTTCCGCACAGCGCTCGACGCCGCCCAGGTGCCGAACGAGCTCGTGACGTATCAGGGAGCCCCGCACTCGTTCTTCGACAAGCGCTACGAGGAGCACCGGGATGCGTGCGGCGACGCGTGGCGGCGGATCCTCGAGTTCGTCGGCATCAACGAGAGCGCCTGAGACCCGCTCAGGC
Organism: Actinomycetota bacterium; assembly: GCA_030774195.1. GTDB lineage: Bacteria > Actinomycetota > UBA4738 > UBA4738 > HRBIN12 > AC-51. The sequence goes on from JALYLP010000385.1 coordinate 8,780, forward strand.
TCGGATCCCGAGCGCGAAGCGGAGCGCCCGATCGAGGGCAGCCAGTTCGTCCGGCGAGAGCGCGCCGACGGGATGCCGGCCGAGAACGTCCTTCGGGATCGTCTGCAGCGAGTCGCAGCCGGCCACCGATCGTCCGCGGAGGCCGTGCTGCCGGTCGAGTGGGAGCTCGCTCGGGATGCCGCGGATCGTTCTGGTGATCGGTGCGACCGTCACTGCGGTCCGGACGGCGATCGCGGCGGTCCGGGTCACGAGCAGCACGGGACGTCGCCCGACCGGAGCCGGGAGCCGCGCCCAGTAGATCTCTCCGCGTCGCACACGCGCTCAGCGGCCCGGCCAGACGCTGAGGCCGAGGGAGCGGAGACCAGCGAGGTCATCGAGGTCCTCCGGGATGCGTTGGTAGGCCTGCGCGTACCGGAGGTCCGCGACGCCTTCGGCGACGGCATCGAGGTAGAGATCCAGGGCTCGCCGGATCACGCCGCTCCGACTATCGCCGACCGCGTCGCTGAGGATGTCCAGACGGGCCACCTGGGCATCGTCGAGCTGCACGAGGACCTGCTTGCGAGACATCCGTGCGACCATAGCATATGAACTACCATATGATTCCAGTGCCCGATGTGATCGTCGTCACGTTCGGGCCAGGGAGCGCCCAGACGCGGCGTGATCTTCGGGCCGCTCGGGGGGGGATAACGTCAGTCGACCGGTCAAGAAACGTTGTATGAACGATCCTCTATCGTTGATACGCGCGATCGATCCGCCGCTACCGTGTGATCGTGGTCTTCCCCGACCGGGCGATGGGCGACGACTGGATGCACGCGCTCGCGAGCCACTACTCGGTCGTCCGCGACAGGTACCCGACGGACGAGGTCTGCGTCGTCTTCGACATCGACGGCACGATCTTGGACCTTCGTTATCTGATGGCCTACGTGCTGCTCTCGTACGACCGCGACCACGGGACGGATCTCTTCCACGGACTCGTGGCCGAGGACATCACGACCCCGGAGAACCGCGTCGGAGAGCTCCTCGAAGGCCTTGACGTGCCCGACGAGACACGGGACGACGTCGCCGCGTTCTACCGCCGTCATCTCTGGGACGAGGACGGGCTGATCGCCGCCAGCGCCCCCTATCGCGGTGTCCTGAGCGTGATCCGTTGGTTCGAGATGCAGCCTGGTACACGCGTGGCGCTGAACACCGGCCGACCGGAACACCTGCGGCGGATCACCCTCGACTCCTTGAACGCGGTGGGTGAGGCGGCACGGGTCCGGTTCGAGCCCGAGTTGCTGTTCATGCGGAGCGAGCACACGTGCGTCACGGACGCCAAGGTGGCGGCCCTCGATGAGATCCGCGCACGAGGTCTCCGCGTCGTCGCGGTCATCGACAACGAGCCTGAGAACCTCGCCGCGATGATCGCGTCTCACCATGACGACGATGTCCTCTTCCTCCACGCCGATACGATGTTCGATTCGCAGCGCCGCGATGGCCTTCACGCCGTTCAGGGGACCACGTACGACCTCGGTGCCTTGATCAGCGAGGACCGCCTGCGCGAGCATGTCGAGCTCGTCTGGCACGGCGTGAACGACGCGGAGAACCTGCAGCAGTTCCTGGATTCCGGGATCGCATGGGCCGAGGTCGATCTGCGGTCCGACCCGATCGGCCGGCTCGTCCTGCGACACGATGGTTTCGACGAGCGGCCCTGGAACCGGGATGAACGCGCCACGCTCGCACGACCGAGCATCGAGGCGCTCGCCGCTGCGGGTCGGTCGATCAAGCTCGACGTCAAGGAGTGCGACGATACGCTCCGTGCGGCCCTGGATCTGATCGGCGAGCTCGAGTTCGGTGACGATCGGGTGTGGTTCAACGGCCAGCTGGACGTCGTGGGCGCCGCGGGCTTCGAGGCGTTCCGCGACCGCTACCCCGAGGCCACCGCATCGTGTCCGATCGACTTCCTCGTTCCGCTGCTGGCGGTCGCCCCCCGCGAAGCCGACGTCGTCCTGGAGCGCCTCCGTTCCTGGGGCGTGAGCCGGCTGTCCGTCAGATGGGGGAGCGGCGTCCGCGAAGCCATCGGTTCCTTGGAGCGGCGCGGTTGGGAGACGAACATCTACGCTGTACCCGACCTCCAGTCGTTCCTGGAGGCCGCCGTGCTTCTGCCGACGTCCGTCACCGCGGACTTCAACTTCCCCGCGTGGCGTTACTTCGGCCGTGGCTCGGGACAGCACGGTGTCGTCCACCGGTATGAGCCGGAGACCGCTCTGACGTAGATCTCCGGGTCAGGGCCCGGGATCCAGGCTGTAGACGGATCCGCGGGCGCAGCGTACGGTCCCGAAGATGGTCCGCCGCAGCCGCTCTCTCCTGGTCGCCGCTCTCCTCGTCGTGAGCTGCACCGGCGGCGGCACGTCGGGCACGTCGGCCCCCCCTAACCCCGGCTCCGGGGGCACGCTCCGGGTTGGGATGACCGGTGCCGCGTTCTTCGGCCTGGATCCGCAGTACGAGTGGTACTACGCGACGTGGGAGATCCTCCGTTGCTGCCTCGTGCGGACGCTGATGTCGTACGACGGCACCTCTGGCGTCACCGGCACGGAGCCCAAACCCGACCTGGCCGCAGCTCCGCCGGACGTCTCAACGGACGGTCTGACATGGACGTTCCACCTTCGGCCCGACCTGCACTACGGTCCCCCGCTGCAAGACGTCCAGATCACCTCGCCCGACATCGTCCGAGCGCTCCTGCGCGCCGGTGACACGAAGACGGCGAACGAAGGCCTGACCGCCTCGTATCTCACCAACATCGAGGGGTTCTCGCAGTACATGGACGGCAAGGCGGACTCGATCTCCGGCCTGGAGACACCGGATCCGTCGACCCTCGTGGTCCACGAGGTGCGTCCCGACGCGACGCTTCCCTACGAGTTCACGCTGGCCACGACCGCGCCGATCCCACCCTCGCCGAGCGATCCCTCGGCCCGGTACGGGGTCGCGACCGGGCACGATCGAAGCGGCGACCCGAGCCAACAGGATGGCTACGGGTTTTACCTCGTCTCGTCGGGTCCATACATGATCCAGGGAGAGGATGCGGTCGACTTCACGAAGCCGGCCGACGAGCAGACGACAGCGTCGGGGTTCCACCCCTGGCGGTTCGACAGCAACAACAACACGAAGGCGATCGGCTCGTTGACCCTCGTGCGGAACCCCTCGTGGAACCCTGCGAGCGACCCACTGCGCCTCGCGCTTCCGGACCAGATCGAGATCGAGGGCGGGCGGTACGGCGCACTGTTCAAGCAGCAGGCGGCAGGGGAACTCGACGTCGTGTTCGACGACACACCGCCTCCGTCGATGCTCCGGCGGTATCTGAACGACCCGACGCTCCGTCCGCTCGTGCAGAGCATCGACACCGGCACCCTGATCATGGCCGACTTCGTCCTGACGCAGCCTCCCTTCGACGATCTCGCGGTTCGACTCGCGGTCGCGCATGCCCTGGATCGCCGCACCATGCTCGCTGTCATCCGGGACGGCTATGGGTTCGGAGGATCGATCCTCGCGAACCACTACGCTTCCGACTCGAGCGAGGAGGGTCTCGCGGCGGGTTGGGATCCGTTCCCGGGCGCCGGCGGTGCTCCGGACCTCCAGGCCGCGCGACGAGAGATGGCCCGGTCGCGCTATGCGACCGGCGGGCGCTGCTCGGATCCGGTGTGCCGCGGCGTGACGGTCTACGTCAGTGGGAACCTGGGCCCGATCGTGGACGGCGTTCGGCGCACCCTCGCCGCCCTCGGCATCGAAGCGACGGTGAAGGTGCCGGACGACTTCTACGGGATCTGCACCGACCCGCATCCCGACCCGCGTCCAGGCATGTGCATCGGTGACGGCTGGTTCCCGGACTTCCCGAGCGTCGGCAACCTGATCGTGTTCAACTTCGGAGGGCCGGCCGTCACCGCTCCCTACGGGATCACGCACATGGGCGCCCCCACGTCGCAACTCGCCGAGCTCGGCTCGCCCGTGCGCACGGTACCGACGATCGCTCCGGAGATCGTGGCGTGCAACCAGGAGCCAGGTCCACGCGGCATCGCGTGCTGGACCCGGTTGGATCAGTACCTGGTCACGAACGTGATGCCCGCGGTGCCGCTCGCGTTCGGCCGCTCCATCAGGATCCTCTCGCCGTCGCTCACGTCCTTCTCGTGGGACTTGGCGAACCAGGCGCCGTCGCTCGATCGGCTCGGTGTGTCCGCCTCCTGAGCTGCGTCACGACGGTTGGACGGCCACCCACACCGAGCCGTCCGCAGCGGTCGTGAGCGCGATCGGCGCGGCGGAGACCGTCAACGACGTCGCGACGGTTCCCCCCGACGGATCGATACGGATGACCTGCCGCGAGATCGCGCACGCGACCCAGACGCCATCCTGGTTGACCGCGATCGATGCCGGCCCGTTGCACCCCTGCGCGCCGACGTCGACCGACGTCCGAACCGATCCGGTCAGCGGGTCGAGCGCGTAGATCGCATCCTCGTGCTCGCTCGCGACCCACACGGCGTCCGAGCCGACGGCGATCGCGGTGAGTGGCCCGCCGACCGTGTACGTGCGGATCTGGTGCGCTCCGCCGGCGTCCACCCGGTAGAGGTTCGATGACACCGCGTCCCCGACCCACACGGCGGCGCCGCCGAGCTCGCCGAACGCGATCGCGTCGGGGCGCGCGGGCGGATCCGATCGAGGCAGGGCGATCGGCTGGGTCGTCTGTGAGACCGGGTCGTAGCGCGTCACCGTGGCGGCGGTTGGATCGGCGACCCACACGGAATCCGCGCCGTACGCGATCGCCTGGGAACCGATCGCAGTATCGAACGCGCCCGTGATCTGTCCGCTGCTCGGGTCGAGCCGGCTCACCGCACCGTCGGCGCCCGCACCCGTTCCGAACCCGGCGGTGATCCAGACGGCGCCCGCTCCGGTGGCCGCGTTCGTCGGGACGCCCACGGTGCCGCGGGAGCCGGTGGAGTCGTCACCTTCTTGCACCCAGTAGATCTGCGACTGCCTGTCCATGATCCACACGCGTCCTTCGCCCTCGGTGATGGCCAACGGGAACGAACCGACCGGGATCGGTCGATCGAAGCGATCCCCGTCGATCCGCGCGACCGTGCCCGCTCCCGGGACGTAGGCCGGCTCCGGCCGCGCCACGACGAACGCCACGCCGATCAGGGCGAGGGCGGCGACGATCGCCGCGGGGAGGACCCAGCGCCTGCGTACCACGGGCGGAGGCCCGGCCGACGCGCGCTGGCGACGCTCCGACGCCACGGTCGCATCTTCGACCGGCTCCGGCCGGAGCCGATCGTCGACCTCCATGACGTCGAAGAGCGTCCAGCTGCCCGGAACGCCCTTCAACTCGAACACCCCACGCTCCGCGAGGCCGAACCGGGCCCCGGCGACGAGATCCTTGACGGTCTGGGTGATCAACACCTCGGCGGCGCCGGCGTGCGCCATCACGCGCGCACCCGTGTGGACCACGATCCCGTGCGCGTTATCGCCTTCCCGCTCGACCTCGCCGAAGTGGACGCCGGCCCGGATGTCCAGACCGAGGTCCTGGACCTTCCGTACAGCGGCGAACGCGCACCGCACCGCGTCGGCGGGCCCCTCGAAGACCGCGAAGAAGCCGTCTCCGGCCGTGTCGACCTCGCGGCCGCGGTGGGCCTTCAGCTCACCGCGGATCACACGCCGTTGCGCGCCGAGGAGCCGGGACCAACGCTGATCTCCCAGCTCGCGTGCCAGCTCCGTCGAGCCGACCACGTCGGTGAACAGCACCGCGCGCAGGACGTTGGATGAGGACTTCGGCACGGGCGCAGTCTGCCCCCGAAAGCCCTCAGTTGGGAAGGGCCAGCGGATCCGTGCTCGGCAGGCGCCTGCTCGATCTGCGGGTCAGGGCCTGGGC
>JALYLP010000386.1 GCA_030774195.1 Actinomycetota bacterium
GCATCGCTCGGCGTCTTCTCGCTGCTCGTGGCCGCGACCGTCCTGGTCCCGGCGAACGCGGAGGCCGCCAGCAACAGCGGCACCTCGAGCGGCCACACCCTCTGCGTTACGGCTGCGAACACCCTGACCGGTGAGCAAACGGTCACCGTTACCAACTCGCCCAACAGCGGCCTCGTTTTCGCAACGTGGGTCCCATCGGGCGGGACGGCGGTGCGGCTCATCCAGATCTATGCGCCCTCACCTTCGACGAACGACTATTCGTTCGTGTGGCCGACCCAGAAGTACCTCGACGGCTCGGGGACCCTGTCGCTGCAGGCAGGCTCGATCGGTTCGGCGGCCGTCATGATCGCCGTCACGCTGAGCAACACCAACGCGACGGATTTCAAGCACAACCCGAACGACTGGATGAGCTACCTGCCCGCACCATGGGCCGGAGCCAACGACCCCCACATCCTGGCGACCGGCGACGGACCGTCGAACGAGGTCACGTCGAACGCGATGGCGAACCGGATCGCTGCGGTCGACCCACCCCTGTTCCTCTTCCTCGGCGACATCTACGAGACGGGGACATTCACGGAGAACCTGAATCATTACGGGGTGTCGAACATCGATCACCCCACACAGGGGACGTTCTGGGGCGCGACGGCCGATACCACCCAGCCGACGCTCGGGAACCACGAGAAGGTCAACATCCCGGCGTGGATGGACTACTGGCACGGTCGGCCCGTGTACACATCCTGGACGTGGGGCGGTGTCCTGTTCTTGGACCTCAACTCCAGTCAGAACATGACCGTGGCTCACGCCGAATACAACTTCGCCCAGAGCGTCCTGACGAATCCCAACAACCCTGCCTGTGTCGTGGCGATGTACCACGAGCCCGCGGTCACGGGCAACACCACGATCGCCTCCAACGAGAGCGACATGTGGAAGCTGTTGGCGAACAACGGCGTCGACCTCGTCCTGAACGGACACCAGCACAACATGGAGCAGTACAAGCCACTCGACCAGAACTTCACCGCGGGGCCCGGTGCCCACATGGTGCAGCTCGTGGCGGGTTCCGGTGGGCACGGGCTGACCGGCGTCACGAACGTGCCGCCCGGCGCCCGGATCGAGTGGTCGAAGGGCAAGACGGCCGGACTGCTGGATCTGACGCTCAACGGTGCGGGCAGCGGGAACGCGGCGACGAGCATCGGCTGGCAGTGGCAGGACGTGAACGGGAACGATCTCCACGACGGGTCCGTCGACTGCGGCACCGTGGGGAACCACGCGCCGGTCGTGAACGCCGGCCCGGATCAGTCCGTCAAGCTGCCCGCCCAAGCTACGATGCAGGGCTCCGTCACGGATGACGGACTCCCGAACCCGCCGGCGACCGTCACGAACACGTGGTCGCAGGTGAGCGGTCCCGGAACCGCCACATTCACCGACGCACACTCCCTCACGACCACCGTGTCGTTCGATGCCGCCGGGACCTATGTGCTCCGGCTGACCGCGGACGACAGCGCCCTGCAAGCGTCGGATAACGTCACGATCACGGTATTGCCTGAAGGGGCGACCACGCTCACGGTGCCCATCGGCGCGGGTTCTGACGACGCCGAAGAATCATCCCTCGACGGATCGGTCGCGCTGGCGAACCCGGCGCTCAAGATCGTGAACCGCGCCGGCGTGATCCAGACGGTGGGGCTTCGATTCGCCGGACTATCGATACCGAAGGGCGCGACGATCCAGAGTGCCTACATCCAGTTCCAGTGCAGGGTGCAGACCACCGCGGCTGCATCGCTCCTGATCGAGGGGCAGGCCGCGGACAACCCCGGTACGTTCACGAAGACCACGAACAACATCTCCTCGCGTTCTCGAACGTCGGCCGACGTCGGGTGGGTCCCGGCGCCGTGGGGAACGGTGGGCGCTCAGGGATCCGACCAGCAGACGCCGGGACTGACGAACGTCATGCAAGAGATCGTGAACCGTGCAGGATGGACCTCCGGCAACTCGATGGTCTTCATCATCACCGGCACGGGGGTCCGCACAGCCGAATCCTTCGAAGGCCTGTTCGCGCCTGTCCTGCACGTGACGTACGCCTAGATCCGCGAACGGTTCGGCTCCACTCTTTCGGCCGCGTTGCCGGTTGGCACTCGCCTGGCTATCCTGTTAGCACTCAAGGTCAGGGAGTGCTAACGACCCCAGGCCAGACGGCAGGGAAGACCGAAGGAGGAGGTAGTCGAGGATGGCGGACTTCAAGCTCAAGCCGCTCGAGGACCGGATCGTCGTCAAGCCCAACGAGGGCGAGGAGATGACGAGCTCGGGCCTGGTGATCCCGGACACGGCCAAGGAGAAGCCCCAGGAGGGCACGGTCGTGGCGGCGGGCCCCGGCAGGTGGAACGACGACGGCACCGGCCGCGTCGCGCTCGACGTGAAGGTCGGCGACACGGTCATCTATTCGAAGTACGGCGGCACCGAGGTCAAGGTCGACGGCGATGATTACCTCATCCTGTCGGCCCGCGACGTGCTCGCCGTCGCAGGAAAGTAAGGGAGGCCCACGTGGCTTCGAAGCTGCTGAAGTTCGGCGAGGAAGCACGACGCGGCCTGGAGGCCGGCGTCGACAAGCTCGCCGACGCGGTCGCCATCACGCTCGGCCCCAAGGGTCAGAACGTGGTGCTCGACAAGAAGTGGGGCGCACCCACGATCACGAACGACGGTGTCACGATCGCCAAGGAGATCGAGCTGGAGGACCCCTGGGAGAACATGGGCGCCCAGCTCACCAAGGAGGTCGCCACCAAGACGAACGACGTCGCAGGTGACGGCACCACGACGGCAACGGTGCTCGCCCGGGCCATGGTCAAGGGCGGGATGAAGAACGTCGCCGCCGGCGCCAACCCGATGGCCCTCAAGCGGGGTATCGAGAAGGCGGTCGAGGCCGCCGTCGAGGCGATCAAGAACGAGTCCAAGGAGATCGAGTCGAAGGAGGAGATCGCGCAGATCGCTGCGATCTCGGCCGCCGACACCGAGATCGGCACCACGATCGCGGAGGCGCTCGACAAGGTCGGCAAGGACGGCGTGATCACCGTCGAGGAATCGAACACCTTCGGGATCGAGCTCGAGTTCACCGAGGGGATGCAGTTCGACAAGGGCTATATCTCGCCCTACTTCGTGTCGGATCCGGAGCGCCAGGAGGCCGTTCTCGAGGAGCCGTACGTGCTCATCGTGAACAAGAAGATCTCCAGCGCTCAGGAGCTGCTCCCGTTGCTGGAGAAGGTGCTGAACACCGGGAAGCCCCTCGCGGTGATCGCGGAGGACGTCGACGGCGAGGCGCTCGCGACGCTCGTCGTCAACAAGATCCGCGGGACGTTCAACGCGGTCGGCATCAAGGCTCCCGGGTTCGGCGACCGTCGCAAGGCGATGCTCCAGGACATCGCGACCCTCACCGGGGCACAGGTGGTCTCGGAAGAGGTCGGCCTGAAGCTCGAGAACGTGAACCTCGATCTCCTCGGCAAGGCGCGCAAGGTCGTCGTCACGAAGGACGACACGACGATCGTGGAAGGCGCCGGCTCCAAGGAGGACGTTCAGGGTCGCATCAACCAGATCAAGGCCGAGATCGACAAGACGGACTCCGATTGAGATCGCGAGAAGCTGCAGGAGCGCCTCGCTAAGCTCAGCGGCGGCGTCGCCGTGATCAAGGTCGGAGCTGCCACGGAGGTCGAGCTGAAGGAGAAGAAGCACCGCATCGAGGACGCCGTCTCGGCGACCCGCGCTGCGGTCGAGGAGGGCATCGTCCCCGGCGGCGGCGTCACGCTGATCCGCGCCGAGGCGGTCCTCGACAAGCTCGATCTGATGGACGACGAGGCGACGGGCGCGAACATCGTCCGTCACGCGCTCGCCGAGCCGGCGCGGCGGATCGCTCAGAACGCCGGCTACGAGGGCGCGGTCATCGTCGAGC
>JALYLP010000387.1 GCA_030774195.1 Actinomycetota bacterium
GATGCACGGTCCCGGCCCGTTCAGCCTTCACGAACCGAGCGCAGGATCACGAGCCGAGCTTCGGGACCCCGTCAGCCCGCGACGCGTTCGGCGAGGTCGATCAGGCCGGTCCGCGTCGTGATCCCGAACGCCGGTGTCCAGGCCACCGGCCACGTGGAGAACTTGGCGACGACGACGTCCGCCGGACCGTGGATCAACACGGTCTGACCGTTGATGCCCGATGCCATGAAGATCGGCCCGCGCGGATCGATCACCCAGAACTGGTTGCGGTAGTACGACCCGACGGGGAACTCAGCGGCGTCCGGAGCAGCCGCGAACGCCGCCGACACCTCGGGATCCGCGGTCAGGGTGTCCTTGATCCACGCGCGTGGGATCACCTGCTCGTTGCTCCGCCGCCCCCCTCGCAAGATGAGGAGCCCGAACCTCGCGAGATCTCGGAGCGTGCAGCAGATACCGCCGTCCGCCATCGCGTTGCCGTGCCCGTCGACGGTCACCTCGGCGTCGTCTTCCGCACCCATCGGTCGCCAGAGCTCGCTCGCGACCAGATCGGCGAACCGAGCGCCGGCGGCACGTTCCATCACCCAGGCCAGCACGTCCGTGAGGATCGATCGGTAGTCGAAGCGGCCGCCGTGCGGACGTTCGTTCCCGAGGGTCGCGTAGTACGCGGTGATGTCCGCAGGCAGGTCGATGTTGGTACGAGGCCGCCACAGGTAGATCTGCTCGTACACGCGGACATCGGCGCCGGGGTTCGAGTAGTCCTCGTTGAACCGCGTGCCGGCTCGCATGTCCAGCAGATGTCTGACCGTGCACCCGTCCCACGACGTGCCGGCGAGCTCCGGCAGGTGCGCGGTCACGGCATCGTCGGGCGTGAGGAGCCCTCGGCCGACGAGCCGGCCGCACACGGCTGACGTGACAGACTTCGAGACCGACATCAGCAGGTGGCGCGTTCGGGCTGCCATGCCGTTGAAGTAGGACTCCATCACGACGCGTCCGCCGTGCAGGACGATGATGCCGTCGGTGTACGTGCGCTCGAGGAACGTCGCGAGCGGCTCTGACCGCCCGTCAGCGTGGATCGGCGTGTTGGGCAGGTCGCGGGGCTCGCTGGGCAGTCGCCAGACGTGGCCTTCACCTCGTGCGATGCGCGCGGTGGGGATCAGCTCGGAGACGTGCTGGAACGCCCATCTGTTGGACGGCGGATCCTGCCAGTTGGCAACGGTTACGAGCCGCTCCGGCGGGAACGGTGGTGCGCCGGCCATCAGTCCAAGGTCCGCGGCGGTCGGGATCCGTTCGGTCGTCACGACTCTCCGGTCGCCTCGTCGTCGGCCCCTCGTATCGTCCTTCGTTCCTGGCCGAGCCGACTGACGACGAGCGCCACGGCGCTCACGAGGTAGAGCTGGCCGAGCAGGGCCTCGGTGACGGCGATCATCCGCGGAACGTTCCCGCTCAGTGTGAGATCCCCGTACCCCACCGTGGTCATTGTCACGTAGCTGAAGTAGGTGACCTGCGCCGCTGTTGCTTTGGTGGAGAGCTGAACGAAGACGGGGTCGCTGTCGATGATCTGCAGCAGGCTGTAGACGAACGTGAAGAAGAGCCCGAGCAGCAGGTACAGGCACATCGCCCGGCCAGCACCTGCAGATCGACGACCCTCTCCCGCGCGAGCCGGCGCACGACCGCGATCGGGGCTCCGATCGCCATGAAGCCCCCCACCACGGCCGCGGCGAGCCCTGGACCGTCGCCGCTGGCGAAGATCGCCACGAGACTGGCAACCGTGACTGCGACGACAACGGCGACCCGCGCAGCCTGGTAGAAGCGCCTGTGGACGTCGGAGGTCCGCAGGATGAAGAGGAGGGCGATGCCCTCCGAGACGAGCGCCAGGACCTGCGCCCACGCGGATGACCCGGCGAAGGCGACCGCGAAGATCGTCGCGACGATCAGAAGCAACGAGATGCCGAAGCGCGCTGGTCGCAGTCCCTCTTTCCGTTCGAACTCCCGCCGACGCCGAGCATCCATGGCGCGCAGGATAGGCCGTTCAAGGCCATGGGTCTGTAGCCTCCGGCCATGGACGCGAACCGAAGTCTGCACCTAACGGCGAACGAGGACGGCACCGTCATCGCCACGAACCGGCACGGCACGCAGGTCACGATCGACCTGCACGGCGAACGCGGCCTCACGCCGTTGGAGATGCTGCTCGCCGCTCTCGGGAGCTGCAGCGCGGTCGATCTCGCACTCCTCATGGAGAAGCAACGCGCACCGGTCACGCCGTTCGACATCGAGGTCGAGGGTCTGAAGGAGGATCTGCGGATGCAGTGGATGCGGGTCACCTATCGGATCGACACCGACGTCGACGCGCGCAAGCTGGAGCGCGCCCGTGTGAAGACGGCCGAGGACCTCTGCACGGTCTCCCGCACGCTCGCGGCAGGCTGTCCCGTCGAGCACGTCGTCGGATGACGCACCGCTTGCTCCTCGACGTGTCGAGCATGATGTACCGCGCGTTCTTCGCGCTACGCGACCCGGGTGTCTTCACACCTGACGGCCGCCCGATCGCCGCCGTCCACGGCTACCTCGACATGGTCACGAAGTTGATGGTCGACCGGAGCCCCGACGAGATCGTCCACGTCTACGACCATGACTGGCGCCCGGTGGCGCGCACGGACATCTACCCGGCGTACAAGGGCAACCGGCTGCCGGATCCCGAGGACCTGCCGCAACAGTTCGTCCTTCTCCGCCAGGTGCTCGATCCGACCGGGATGCTCCAGGCGCAAACCGAAGCGTGGGAGGCCGAAGACGCGATCGGTGCGTTCTGCTTGGATGCTCGCGAGGACGACCGGATCGAGATCGTCTCCGGCGATCGCGATCTGATCCAGCTCGTTCGCGACCCGGTCGTGAAGCTCCTCTTCACCGTGCGCGGGGTATCGGAGCTCTTGGAGCTGGACGAGGCGGGCGTCTTGGCGAAGTACGAGGTTCCGGCCGATCGGTACGGCGAGTTCGCGATCCTGCGGGGGGACCCCTCGGACGGCCTCCCGGGCGTCCGAGGGGTCGGCGCGAAGACGGCGCGCGATCTGGTGCTCGCGTACCCCTCGATCGACGCGTTGCTGGAGGCGGCTGGCGCCGGAGATCTCCGGATCAAGCCGGGGGTGCGCGCGCGTCTCCTCGAGGCGCGCCCGTACCTCGACGCGATGCGCCGCCTGGTCCCGGTCAACGCCGACGCGCCTCTGTCGCTGTGGGCCGGCGACCGGGACGAGGCGGCGCTGAAGGACCTCGCATCGGAGCTCGGCCTCAAGGGGCCCGTCCAGCGCCTCCTCGCGGCCCAGGCCACTATCGGTACCGGCTGAACGACCTACGGCCGAACGGTCCCGACCGAAGGCCCGATAGCATCACCCCGGTTGGCCTTGTACCCTGGGCCGATACCGGAGCGGAACCCCGGCCGTTCCGATCGGAGGATCGAAGGTGGCTACCGTGAGCGACGATGTCCGCGCGTCGAACGTGTCCACGATCGACAGTGCGTTCGTGGAACTCGTCAGGCGCTTCCACGCCAACTACCCCACGTTCCGGATCGGCGACGATCTGATCCGCCGCTACCACCTGGCGGCGTCCACCCGCGGGTTCGTGATCCTCTGCGGGCCGAGCGGAACCGGCAAGACGTGGCTGGCGCAGGCCTACGCCGAGATCGTCGGCGCCCGGATCAAGCTGGTCGCCGTCGACCCGAGCTGGTCCTCGAACGAGGACCTCCTCGGCTACCTGTCGCCGCTCGACGGCTTTTACCACCACACGCCGTTCAGCGAGTTCGTGGCCGATGCCGCGCGGGAATGGAACTCCGCGAACGGTGCTGGCCGGACCGCGCGCGAGTTCCACGTGATCTTGGACGAGATGAACCTCGCACGCGTCGAGCATTACTTCAGCCGCTTCCTGTCTGCCATGGAGATCCGCACGCGCGAGGGCGTGGCGCGGCTCGACCTGGCCCCCGGGCATACGGTCGAGCTCACGCCCAACCTCAAGTTCTCCGGCACGGTCAACGTCGATGAGACGACGCACGGGTTCGCGGACAAGGTCTACGACCGCGCCCAGGTGATCGAGCTCCCGCTGTCGCGCGAGCACGTCATCGACCACATGCGTGGCCGGCCGTACGTGGACGTCGTCCTGCGGGTCTGGGACATCTTCCACGACGTCTCGCCGTTCGGGTTCCGCGTCCTGGACGAGATCGACGCCTACGTCACGGCCGCGGACGAGGTCGGCACCGATTGGCGTACGGCGCTGGACGAACAACTGATGCAGAAGGTCCTGCCGCGTGTGCGTGGCGATGCGTCGGCTGGCGACGCGATCGACGCCTTCCTCGAGCTCGTCTCGGAGGACTACCCACTGTCGGCAGCGAAGACGCGCGCGATGCGCCGGGACCTCGACGAGCATGGCTTCGTCGCCTACTTCTGAGGCTCCGTCCCCGGACGCACTCGCCACACTCCGCGCCGCGGTGCGTGGCCACGGCGACAAGCCGGGACTCGCGGTGATCCTGCCGAAGCTCCAGCAGGGACATCGTCGTGAGCTCCGCAGGGAGCCGCACTGGTCCAAAGAGGAGCTCGTCCGGCACCCGGAGCCACGCGAGCTGATCCGTTCGATGCGCAAACCGGGCAACCTCGACACTGAAGGCCGTCCGGTCTACACGTTGGACGAGCGCCGGTTGCTCACCGCCGACATCTATGAGAACAGGATGGTGCGCGCTGTGGTCGAAGACGTACGGGCTCGGCTGCGCTCGGCCTCCCGCGAGGACCCGGAGGGGAAGGAGCTGCTGCACGAGCTGGACGCGGCCGTCGCGTTGACGCCGTTCCTCGATGAGGTGCGGGTCATGGCCAACCCGAGGTACCGGCCCACGGCGACCCTCACGAAAGACCCGCTGTACCGAGCCGTGCTCGCCGTCCGGCAATGAGCGACGGCGATCGGGAGCCACGAGGCATCAGAGCGAGGAGTAGGTCTCCAGATCGGCCTCGACCTTCGGCACGACCCCGACGACGTAGTTGCCGCCCAGGCACCCCGGGCACCAGCTGGAAGACGCGATCCTCGAGGCGGTGGCGAGCGCGTCGTCGCATCGACGGAGCGACCCGACGATCGCGCCGTACCCGTAGACGTCCCACCCCTTCTGGATCGTCTCCTTGGTGGCCTCGAGGCCCTGTTCCAACGAGACGAAGTTCTGCACCCCGACGCCGTTGAAGTCCGTCGAACCCGGCATCAGGTGCGTCGTCGCGAGCGGGTTCCAGGCGGCTTGCGTGAACTCCTGCACCTGCCAGGCGACCACGACAACACGGTTCTCACGGCAGGTCGGCGCGCCGAAGATGCGGAGCAGCATGTCCGCCCACTCGCCGTAGGAAACGTGGTCGGCACCCTGGAACGCGCGGGCGACGGCGGCGACGTCCTCGGCGTGCAGACGCTTCTTGAGCCGCGCGATCAACGTCACGATGCGATCGCGGGTCCGGCTCAGCTGCTCGAGCGCTGCTTGCTCGCTCGCGAGCGCGTTCGCCTGCTCCTCCTGAGCCGCGCGCAGCTCCGCGACGGTCGCCTGCTGCGCGGCGAGCGCGCCATCGAGCTCCCTCGCGCGCACGTCGAG
>JALYLP010000388.1 GCA_030774195.1 Actinomycetota bacterium
GCGCGCTACGTGGCGAACTTCGAGGAGTTCGCCGCCGCCCTGTCGAGCTGAAGGCGGTTGCGGTGCGCGCGTCCGGGCTCCATGCTCGTCCGATGAACTTCCCGGATCCTCAGCTGTTCGAGCTGCCGGACGGTCGTCGCGTGGATCTGTATCTGGCCGGCCCCGACGACGGCGTGCCCCTCCTTTCGCATCACGGGACCCCCGGCGCCGGGATCCCCATCCTCTCGTTCGTTGAGGCTGCGGCCGAGCGCGGCATGCGGTGGGTCTCCTATTCCCGTCCGGGATACGGCGGCTCCACGAGGCTCGCCGATCGAACGGTCGCCGACTGCGCCGGGGACGTGGTCGCGATCGCGGACCATCTCGGGTTCGAGCGATTCTTCACGATCGGGGCCTCCGGCGGCGGGCCACACACCCTCGCCTGCGCCGCCCGGCTGCCCGGGCGGATCATCGGGTGCGCGGCGATCGCGTGCCCGGCACCCTGGGGCGCGGAGGGGCTCGACTGGCTCGCCGGACAGGGGCCGGAGAACATCGCGGAGTGGGAGGCGACGCTCGCTGGACCGGAAGAGCTCGAGCGCTACCTGGCCACGGAAGCCGAGTCGGTCGGTGTCGCGACCTCCCCCCAGGACCTTATCGATGCGATCGGCGGGCTGCTCCCCGACGTCGACCGCGGCGCGCTCACGGGTGCGTTCGCCGAGACGCTGATCGCGTCGGGACGTCGCGCGGTCTCGAACGGCATCTGGGGCTGGCTCGACGACGACGTCGCGTTCACGAAGGATTGGGGATTCGCGCTGAGTGAGATCGCCGTCCCCGTGTCACTCTGGCAGGGTCGTGAGGACAAGATGGTTCCCTTCGCGCACGGTGGATGGCTGTCCGGACACGTCCCGAGCGTCCGTGGGCATCTCTCGGATGCAGATGGTCACCTGTCGCTCGCTGTGACGTCTTTCCCCAAGATCCTGGACGACCTGCTAGCGCACGCGCTGCCATGAGCACGCGCGCCGATGTGGTCGACATCGACCTCGAGCTGGTCGGAGAGCTCGCGAAACGCGAGGTGGCCGCGCTCGACGACAAGCATGTGCGGAGCATCGCGTACCGCGAGGAAGCGAAGATCCACATGCCGGGCGGCGTGTCCTCGTCGTGGCAGACCTGGCCGCCGCACCCGATCTACGTGTCGCGAGGCAAAGGTTCGCGCGTGTGGGACATCGACGGGAACGAGTACGTGGATTACCACAACGGGTACGGCGTGATGGTGATGGGGCACGCCCATCCGAAGATCGTCGAGGCCGTGCAGCGGCGCGTCGAACTCGGGACGCACTTCGCCCAGCCGACGGAGGATGCGCTCGTCGTCGCCGAGCAGCTGGAGGACCGCTACCGGCTCCCGTACTGGCGCTTCGGGAACTCCGGGACCGAGGCGACGCTCGACGCCGTTCGGATCATGCGCGCGCTGACGGGGCGCAACCTGATCATGAAGATCGAGGGTTCCTACCATGGCCATCACGACTCGCTGATGGTGAGCGTGTTCCCCCCGAAGGAGAAGGCCGGCCCGCGCGAGCACCCCGTGCCCGTCCCGCAGACGCTCGGGATGCCAGAGGGCGTCGCCGAGCAGGTCGTCGTCGTGCCGTTCAACGACGCCGACGCCGCGGCTCGCGCGTTCGCCGAGCACGACGGCCGGATCGCCGGCATGGTCGTCGAGCCGGTCATGACCAACTGCGGTGTGGTCCTGCCCGATGCGGGCTACCTGGCGCGACTTAAGGAGATCTGCCACGCCAACGGCGCGCTGCTCGCCTTCGACGAGGTGAAGACCGGCTTCACGGTCGCGTGGGGCGGAGCGGTCGAGGCCTTCGACGTCGTGCCGGACCTGATCTGTCTGGCGAAGGCGCTCGGCGGCGGGCTCCCGTGCGGCGCGATCGGAGGCACCGCGGAGGCGATGTCGATGATCATCGACGGCTCGCTCGAGCAGGTCGGGACGTTCAACGGCAACCCGCTCACCATGGCGGCGGCACGGGTCAACCTGACCGAGGTGCTGACCAGGGACGCCTACGATGAGCTCGACCGGATCCGCGCCGCGTTCCAGGGTTGCGAGGACGTGATCGCGGAGTACCGCCTGCCGGCGTCGATGAAGCTGCTCGGTGCCAAGGGTTCGATCGACTGGCACACCGAGCCGATCCACGAGTACCGAGACCTGTGGGACATCGACGATCGGATCCCGCAACTCGCGTGGCTGTGGCAGTTGAACCGCGGGGTGTTCAAATCGCCCGGATCGAAGTGGGAGTCGTGGAGGGCTTCGATCATGCACACGAACGACGACGTCCAGCGTTACGTCGACAA
>JALYLP010000389.1 GCA_030774195.1 Actinomycetota bacterium
CCGATGAACCGAGCCGTCCGGCCACGCGTAGTACGGTCGTTCTTCTCGGAAGAAGGGGGCTGTTCCCATGCGTCGTGGCTTCGTCATGGCTGCTGTGCTCGCATCGGTCCTGTTGACCGCGTTCCCGGCGCAGGCGGCCAGTGTGGTTCAGGTGCAAGATTTCTCGTTCTCCCCGACGCCATTGACCGTACCGCAGGGCACTTCGGTCACATGGCACAACAATGGACCGACCATGCACACCTCCACGAGCGACCTTGGGCTGTGGAACACGGGAACGCTGGCTCCCGGAGCTACGTCCGGCGCCGTCGTGTTCAAAGCTGCGGGCCTCTACGCGTACCACTGCAAGATCCACCCGTCCATGCACGGGAAGGTCCGCGTCCCGGTCAAGGTGTCGCCTGCGAGCGGGAGCACGAGCACGGTCTTCACGATCGCGCTCGCGGCCGGCTCACGCGCGCACTGGTCGTTCGATGTCCAGAAGAAGGCAGGCGCCGGCCTCTGGAAGATCTGGAAGACGGGGGTCACGTCGCTCAGCGTGACGTTCAGTCACGCGTCGCCCGGGACCTGGAGGTTCCGTTCGCGTCTGCACAGGAACGGGTCGACCTTGCGGACGGGCTGGTCGCCTTCGAAGATGATCACGATCTCATAAGGGTTTCCGAGGTTCAGAAGCGCTCGAACAGGATCGCGCGCTTCACCTCTTGGATCGCCTTCGTGACCTCGATGCCCCGCGGACACGCATCCGTGCAGTTGAAGGTCGTTCGGCACCGGAAGACGCCGGTCTTCTCCGAGAGGATCTTCATCCGCTCCGGGCCCGCCTCGTCGCGAGAGTCGAAGATGAACCGGTGCGCGTTCACGATGGCGGCGGGCCCGACATACCCCGCATCCCCCCAGAACACCGGACAGGATGTGGTGCACGCCGCGCAGAGGATGCACTTGGTCGTGTCGTCGTACCGGTGACGGTCCTCCGGAGATTGTCGGCGTTCCTTCTCCGGCTCGCCCGAGTCGTTCACCAGGTAGGGGAGGATCGATCGGTAGCCGTCCATGAAGGGCTCCATGTCGACGATCAGGTCCTTCAGGACGGCCAGGCCGCGGATCGGCTCGATCGTGACCTTCGGCGCGACGTCCTGCGCCAACACCTTGCATGCGAGCTGGTTCCGGCCGTTGATCAGCATCGCGTCGGACCCGCAGATCCCGTGGGCGCACGATCGACGGAAGCTGAGGGTCCCGTCGTGATGCCACTTGATCTGGTGCAGGACCTCGACGAGCCGTTCGAGTGGGTCGCACCGGATCGTCCATTCGTCCCACCACGAGTCCTCGGAGACCTCGGGAATGAACCGGCGGACGCGGACCGTGAGCGGGATCGTGTCCGTCGTCGGGCGCTCCCGGTCGGACGCGTCGAGGACATCGGCGGCGGTCACCATCAGTACTTGCGCTCCATCGGGACGTAGGGGCCCATCTTGACGGGCTTGTACTCGATGCGGATCGATCCATCCTGCTCGCGCGAGGCGAGGGTGTGTTTGAGCCAGTTGGCGTCGTCGCGGAGCGGATGATCCTCGCGGAAGTGGGCGCCGCGGCTCTCGGTCCGAACGAGTGCGCCGGCGACCAGCGCGTCGGCGCAATCCAGCAGGTAGCCCAGCTCCACGGTCTCCATCAGATCCGTGTTGTACCGAGCTCCCTTATCGGTGATCGCGACTCGCTCGTACCGCTCCCGCAGGCTCCCGAGGATCTGCTGCATCTTCGTCAGGCTCTCGTCGGAGCGAACGACGAACGCGAGGTCGAACATGTTGTCCTGGAGCTCCTTGCGGATCTCACCGGCGTTATCACCCGTCGTCCGTCCCAAGATGCCGTCGAGCAGCTCCAGGGTGGGCTGCTCGGGGCGTTCCGGCAGGGTGGCCAGATCGGCCTCGCCGACATACCCGACCGCGTCGTCCCCTGCCCGACGGCCGAACACCACGAGGTCCAGGAGGGAGTTCGTGCCCAGTCGATTGGCGCCGTGCACGGAGACGCACGCACACTCGCCCGCGGCGTAGAGGCCCGGCACCACGATCTCATCCGCGCCCACGACCACCCGGCCGTCGGTATCGGTGGGGATCCCTCCCATCGCGTAGTGAGCGGTCGGTTGGATCGGGACCGGCTCCTCCATCGGTTCCACCTTCAGGTAGATCCTGGCGAACTCCGTGATGTCGGGCAGCTTCTCCTCGATCACCTTGGGATCCAGGTGGGAGATGTCCAGGTACACCCAATCTCCGGTGGGACCGCCGCCGCGGCCTTCCTTGATCTCCTGGTAGATCGCTCGCGAGACCATGTCACGGGGCGCGAGGTCCTTGATCGTGGGGGCGTACCGCTCCATGAACCGCTCACCCTCGCTGTTCAGGACGATGCCGCCCTCCCCCCGTGCGGCCTCCGACAGGAGCACGCCCAGCCTCGCGAGGCCGGTGGGATGGAACTGGAACATCTCCATGTCCTCGAGCGGGATGCCGCGTCGCCACGCCACGGCCGGCCCGTCGCCGGTGAGCGCGTGGGCATTGGACGTAACGCGGAACATCCGCCCGTAGCCGCCCGTGGCGAACAGCACCGCCTTGGCACGGAAGACGTGGAGCTCGCCGGTCGCGAGCTCGTAGGCAACGATGCCAGCGGTGGTCCCGGCGTCGTCACGCAGCAGATCCAGGCAGTAGAACTCGTTGAAGAAGCGGACGTCGCGCTTGACGCACTGCTGGTAGAGCGTCTGCAGGATCATGTGTCCCGTGCGGTCCGCCGCGTAGCACGCCCGTTTGACCGGCGCCTCGCCGTGGTTACGGGTGTGTCCCCCGAACCGACGTTGGTCGATGCGCCCGTCCGGCGTGCGGTTGAAGGGAAGGCCCCAGCGCTCCAGCTGGTAGATCGCCTCGACGGCTTCCTCGGTCATCAGGAGGGCCGCCGGTTGATCGACGAGGTAGTCGCCGCCCTTGACCGTGTCGAACGCGTGCCACTCGGGTGAGTCCTCCTCCACGTTGCCGAGCGCCGCGCAGACACCCCCCTGTGCGGCTCCGGTGTGCGAACGGGTCGGATACAGCTTGGAGAGCACGGCGGTCCTGCACCGCTCGGAGAGCTCGATCGCTGCTCGCAGCCCTCCACCGCCGCCGCCGATCACCAGCGCATCGTTCGTATGGGTCGTGGTCATCCGA
>JALYLP010000390.1 GCA_030774195.1 Actinomycetota bacterium
CCCAGCCCGTTCGCCAGGTCCGCGTTGTGACGGTCGACCATAGCCTCGAACGAGAAGCTGCCGTCCTGTCCGTACTGCACCTCGCGCATGAAGAACCAGCGGTACGAATCGACACCGAACCGATCGATCAGCTCGAACGGGTGGATCCCCGTCGCATTCGTCTTCGACATCTTCTTGCCGCCGACCGTGAGGAAGCCGTGCGCCCACACCTGCATCGGCGGCTCGACGCCAGCGGCCATCAACATCGCCGGCCAGTACACGGCGTGCTGTCGCAGGATGTCCTTCCCGATCGAGTGGATGTTCGCGGGCCACACGCGCGCGAAGCGGTTGGCATCTTCGGCGTACCCCGCGGCGGTGATGTAGTTCGTCAGCGCGTCGAACCAGACGTAGTTGATGTGGGTTTCGTCCCAAGGCAACCTCACGCCCCAGTCGAAGGTGGTGCGACTGATCGAGAAATCCTGGAGGCCGCCGCGGATCACCGAGAGAACCTCGTTCCGCCGGGTCTCCGGCTCGACCGCCGACGGGTTCTTCTCGTAGTGCTCGAGCAGACGGTCCGCGTATGCGGAGAGCCGGAAGAAGTAGTTGTCCTCCCGGAAGAACTCCACGGGGATCTCGTGGATCGGGCAGAGCTCACCGGGCAGGAGATCGGCCTCGTTGTAGTAGAGCTCGCACGAAACGCAGTAGAGCCCCTCGTAGTGACCGAGGTAGATGTCGTCCCTGCCGTTCTCGTAGACGGCCAGCAGGATCTTCCTGACCGCCTCCTCGTGGCGCGGCTCGGTGGTCCGGATGTACACGTCGTAGGCGATGTCAAGCCGCGCCCAGACCTCGCGCCACTTCGGCTCCATGGCGTCGACCCACTCCTGCGGCGTCATCCCGGCCGCCTCGGCGGCGCGCTGCAGCTTCAGCCCGTGCTCGTCCGTACCGGTGAGGTGGAAGACCTCTTCGCCACGGAGGCGGTGGTAGCGAGCGATGAAGTCTGTGGCTACGGCGTTGTACGCGTGCCCGATGTGCGGCACGTCGTTCGGGTAATAGATCGGTGTCGTGATGTAGAAGACGTCGCGCCCCATGGTGCGGACATGCTACCCGCGACGTTCTCGCCGGACGTGCGGGCGGAACCTACGGGTCGGAGGCGAGCACCCGATACACATCGTTGGCGGGGATCCCGTGGCGCTCGGCGACGGCGCGCGCTGCCTCGCGCTTGCGCATCCCTTCGACGACGAGCTCGCGGGCCTCATCGACGACCTGATCGAGGGGCGGCGACCCGGGCGTCCGCTCCCCTTCCAGGACCACGACGACCTCCCCTTTGAGCTCGCCTTCGCCGAGCTCGGCGAGGACCTCCGAGATCCGGCCGCGCACGACCTCCTCGTGGAGCTTCGTCAGCTCCCGGCACACCGCGGCCCTCCGATCGCCGAACGCGACCAGCATGTCGCGCAGCAGCGTGTGGACGCGGAGCGGTGACTCGAAGAACACGAGGGTCCGTGGATCGTGCTGGAGGGCCTCCAGACGCCGCATCCGCTCGCCCGGCTTCTTCGATGGGAACCCTTCGAAGGTGAACCGGTCGGTGGGGAGCCCGCTGACCACGAGGGCAGCGAGGACCGCAGACGGTCCCGGGATGACGCGCACGTCGATCCCTTCCGCGATGCACGCCGTCACCACGCGGTACCCGGGATCGGAGACGAGGGGCATCCCCCCATCGGAGACGATCGCGACCGATCGCCCCTGCCGGAGATGGCGGAGCAGCTCGCCCGTCCGCTCCTTCTCATTGGCGTCGAAGAGCGAGACCAGCCGGGTCTTGACGCCGAAGCTCTGCAGCAGCCGTCCCGTGCGGCGCGTGTCCTCGGCCGCGACGAAGTCGACCGAGCCGAGCGTGTCCCGCACGCGCGACGACATGTCGCCGAGGTTCCCGATCGGCGTTCCGACGAGGTAGAGCGCACCGTCCATCGGTGCGATGGTCCCATGCGGTCGAGCAACCGGGCTACGCTCCGAAGGCGTAGCCCGGATCGAGACGGCCGGATCCAGGCGGATGAACCGGAAGGCCGAGAGAGCCCCGGAAGCGTGACCCTGCGTGAGCGACCACAAGGA
>JALYLP010000391.1 GCA_030774195.1 Actinomycetota bacterium
CTCCGCGAGTCCGCGGAGCGCGCCGTCGGCATCGCGTGCGAGCCCGAGGAGATCGCTGAGCGGCAGCCCGAACTCGAGGAGACGAAGCGCCGTCCGGACGAGCTCGGTATCGGCCGGCGTGTAACGCATCTGTCCGTCGACCGGCCGGCCGATCCGGATCCCTTCGCGCTCTACCGCCTGGATCAACGATGCCGGGACGCCACTCGTGGCCGCGAAGTCCTCGAGGTCCAACGACCGCCGGTCCTCGCCGACCTCACCGCGAGCCTCGGCGACGGCGGCCGCGAGGTCGGCATCTGCGTCGGCGAGCTCCCCCCGGACGACGCGCCCGATCGCCGCCAGCGTCAGACCCTTCCGCTGGAGATCACGGATCCGCCGGATCCGCTCGGCATGGATCTCGTCGTACCAGGCAACGCGTCCCTCGCGTTCGGGTTGCGGCAAGAGGTTCCGCGATTGGTAATAGCGCACCGTGTCCACCGAAACCTCGCAGGTGGCGGCCAGCTGCTCGACCCGATACCTCACGACCGTTCACTCTACGAGTGCGCACTCGAACCTTCACACCGGCCGCTCGCATCGCCACCGGCTCCGGTCTCGGGGCTACGATGCGCCGAGTGAAGCACGCGGTGCGCGCGGTCAGCCTGTCGATGGTGCTCCTGTGCGTCGCCGGGACCATGGCGGCGGGCACGGCCCTCAAGTATCGGTGCGCCACAGGGAACTACGACGGGCGGCAATATCGCGGCCTCTGCTACTCCGACATCGTGCCCCTGCTCGGCACCGAACAGCTCGCGGGCAGCCGGCTGCCGTTCCTGGACCGCTGCAGGCCGTCGTCGAACAACTGCGACGAGTACCCCGTGCTCACGATGTACGTGATGCGAGCAACCGCGTGGGTCTCCGGAGATAGCATCGCAACCTTCTACTACACGAACGCGATCCTCCTCACGGTGTTCGCTGCGGCCACTGCGGTCGGCCTCTGGCTCCTCGCAGGCCGGCGCGCACTGTGGTTCGCGCTCGCACCGACACTGCTGATCTACGGCACGATCAACTGGGACCTCGTGGCTGTCGCGCTCGCGACGATGGCGCTCGTGGCGTTCGCGTCGCGTCGCGACGGATGGACGGGCGTCCTCCTGGGGCTCGGCGCCGCGGCGAAGTTCTATCCGGTGCTGCTCGTGATCCCGCTGTTCCTTCAGGGGATCCAGGATCGCGAGCCGGATCGCTCCGTTCGGGTGCTGTGGTGGACGCTCGGCACCTGGGTCGCCGTGAACCTCCCGTTCGCGATCGCTGCGCCGGGGGCATGGTTCGAGTTCTTCCGCTTCAACTCCGGTCGCGTGGCGGATTTCGACAGTCTCTGGTATATCGCGTGCAGGCACTGGGATGCCACTTGCATCTCAACGGGAACGGTCAACGCGTGGTCGCTGATCCTTTTCATCGCAGCCTTCGGCTTGCTGCTCCTCCTCAAGACCCGGCGCGACCCCGACTTCCCACGGTGGACGCTCGGGTTTCCGCTGCTCGCGTGCTTCCTGCTCTTCAACAAGGTGTACTCCCCGCAGTACGGCCTCTGGCTGCTCCCGTGGTTCGCCCTGGTCGTTCCGCGCTGGTCGTGGTTCGCCGCGTTCGAGGCGGCTGACGTCGCGGTGTTCGTGACCCGGTTCCGATACTTCTTCCCGGTCTACGTGGCCGGCGGCGCGCTGACGCCGGAGGAACGATGGTTCGAGCTCGCGGTCTTGGCCCGGGCGGCGGTCCTCGTCTGCTGCCTGGTGATCTGGGTGCGCAGGGACGCCCCCACGGCGGTGCTCGGGGCTCGTGGGTGGAGGCCGCCCGGCGCCGCGGGACGGGCCCCCGCGTGAACGCCTCCGTCACGGAGGCAGATCCTCGGATCCGGGACGGACTGCGGGAGTCGCTCTGGGCATTCCTGGGGGCGCGGCTGCTGCTGTTCGCGATCTCGGTCGTGGGTGGGGGCGCCCTTGCCCTGCCGCAGGGACAACCACCGACCGACGCCGGATTCCCGATCCCGAACCTGCTCCCCGGGTGGCACATGCTGTTCACGGCGACCCAGCGCCAGGATGCGGCGTGGTTCCTGCGGATCGCGACCAGTGGGTACGCCCACGGTGACGGAAGCGCGGCCTTCTTCCCGCTGTATCCGATGACCGTGCGGCTCGTCGGGGCGCTCCCGGGGGTCGCACCGCTCGGCGCGGCGCTGATCGTGTCGAACGCGGCGTTCCTCGGGGCCCTGATCATGGTTCATGCGCTGACGAGGTTGGAGCACGGGAGGGATGCCGCTCGGCGGACCGTCCTGTTCGGCGCCTTCTTCCCGACCGCGTTCTTCCTGCTCGCCCCCTACACCGAATCGCTGTTCCTCCTGTTGTCGATCAGCGCCTTCTGGTTCGCTCGGCGCAACCGATGGGTGTGGGCGATGGTCGCGGGGGCCGGTGCGGCCGCGACCCGGAACGTCGGTGCGCTGCTCATCGTGGCGCTCGCGGTCGAGGCGCTCGTCCAGTGGCGGCGGGGCCGTCTGCTCCTCCCGCGGTTGGGGGCCGCGCTCGGGGTGGCGCTCGGACCCCTCTCCTACCTCGCCTATTGGCAGGTCCGGTTCGGCGACTTCTGGGCCCCGCTGGACGCGCAACGCAACTGGCAGCGCGAGCCGACGTTCCCGCTCACCGCCCTGTGGCACGCGCTGACGCTCACCTGGCGATACCAGACATGGTGGCTGATCGACGTGATCGTCGTCGGGATCGCGATCGCGGGGATCCTGGTCGCCGCCTTCCGGATCCCGCTCACGTACACGGTCTACGCAGGGTTGAGCGTGCTGATCCCGCTGACCTTCACGTACGACCTGCGACCCCTGACCTCGATGCCGAGGTTCATGGCGGTCGTCTTCCCAGCATGGTGGGGGTTCTCCATCGCCGCGGAGCACCGGCGTCCGCCCGAGACGGCCATCCTGGTCGCCTTCGCGGCCGGCTTCGCGCTGCTGGCCTACCTGTTCATCAACTGGCAGTTCGTCTTCTAGGTGGCGGGCTGCTCGTCGCCGGCTGAAACCGTTTAGGATTGCCGCGACCCGGGGGGGCGCGCTCCACTCGGGCGTTGATCGGTCGATGGAGGAGCCAGTGACGATCAGGGTCGCGATCGCGGACGACCACTCGCTCGTACGCCAGGGACTTCGGCGCTACCTGGACATGGCCGACGGGATCGAGGTTGTGGGCGAGGCATCGAACGGCAAGGAGCTCTTGGAGCTCATCGGGAACGAGAACCCGGACATCGCGCTGATCGACATCCGGATGCCCGAGATGGACGGTCTGGAAGCCGCGAGGGTGATCCGCGACCAACACCCGAAGGTCGGCGTCATCATGCTCACCGCGTACGACGACCGGCAGTTCGTCGTGGAGGCCGTGCGGAGCGGAGCGCGTGGCTACGTCTTGAAGGCGCGCGACGCCGAGCATCTGATCCAAACTGTCCGGCTCGTGGCAGGCGGGAACATGGTCATCGACCCCCAACTCGTGGTCGCCCTCGCGGAAGAGCTTTCGACCGCGAAGGAACGCGATCGCAAGGCGGAGACCCTGACCGCGCGGGAGATCGAGGTGCTGCAGCTGCTCGCGTTCGGCCACACCAACCGGGACATCGCCGAGCGCCTCTACATCTCCCCCGACACCGTGAAGACCCACCTCGAGCACATCTTCGAGAAGCTCGGCGCGTCCGACCGCACCGCGGCGGTCGCCGAAGCGCTCCGCCGGCGTCTGATCGAGTAGCGACCCCCGCCGGTCGGGCTAGTCCGTCCGGCGGAGCTCGAACGGCTGGCCGGGTGATGGAGCCGGGCATGGCATTCGGCCATCATGAAGGGTCATGGACGCGACGATCCCCCGTTGGCGACCGCCCGGCATGGCGGTCCTCCTCGCAGCCGTCGCGGTCGTCGCGGTCGCTCCGACGGTGATAACGGGGTCGGGCACGCGCGGACAGGCATTGGCGGGGGCGGCCGGGTCCGCGCTCGCCGCAGGGGTCGCCGGGATCCTCATCCGAAGGGTTTCGCGGGACGAGGACGCATGGCCGAGCGCAGCGGGGATCGCCTGGGCGATGTTCCTGATCGCAGCGGTCTCCTTCGCCTACCTGGCCGTCGGGAGCGCCTCGGACACTGGCGCCCACCCGAGGCCGGGTGACGCGCTCCTCCTGCTGCTGTTGATCCCGCTCACGATCGCGATGCGCGATGAGCTCCGGGTTCACTTCGACACCCCCGACCGGCGCGAGATCGCGATCGACGTGATGCTGATCGCGGCGTCCGTCGGCTCCATCCTGTACCTGTTGATCCGCCCGCCGGGCGCCGGACCCTCCGAGTCGGGCACCGCGGGCGTCATCGCGATCCTCGCCGCAACCCAATTCACGAGCTTCGCGGCGTTGACCTTGTGGGTGCCGACCATCTCGCATCTCCTACAGTTCCTGGCCTTCGCCGGCTACTCGATCGCGACGGTGCTGTTCGGATGGGTGTGGACGCGCGGAGGCGGCGGGTCCGGCGACCCGTGGATGAACGCCATCTACATCCTCAGCCCCTTGCTGCTCGCGGCCGTCCTCACGCTGGTCCCCCACGGCGTTCCCGTCCCCAGGACCAAGCTGCGCCTCGCCCGCCCGATCTTGAGCAGCGTGTCGATCGTGACGGCCTGTGGCGCGCTCGCGAGCGTCGCCGTGCTCGGCGACGCGAAGGCGATCGGATCGCTCCAGTCGACGCTGCTGATCGTGCTCCTCGGCGGGGGGATCGCCGCCCGCGTGGTGGCGAACCAGGTCGCCAGCACCCAGGCGCACCAGACCGTCGAAGAGGCGCTCACGCGGCGGGAGACGGCGCTCCGCGAAGCGGACCTCGCGCTCGAGCGGGTCCGTGAAACGAACGAGACGATCCGGCGCTCCGAGGAACACCTTCGGCTGGTGTTCGACGCCGCCGTCGACGGCTTCGTCGAACTGGGCCAGGACGACGTCATCGTCCGGGCGAACGAGGCGTTCGCCCGGATGGTCGGGATCGATCGGGCCGCGATCGAGGGGCAGCCGTGGTCCGCGGTCGCGGCGTCGGTCCAAGGCTCCGACGCATCCTTCGCGCGGCTGCCGGAGACCGGACAGGCCAACATCCAACGCCCGGAAGGACAGCCGCTGTTCATCGAATCGCGGATCTCGCGGGTCCCGATGGATCCTCCTCGTCGACTGCTGCTGGCACGCGACGTCACGGCTGCGAAGGTCGCCGACCAGACCATCCGTTCGCTGTTCCAGTTCCTCCAGGATCGGGACGAGGACCGGACGAGGCTGCTACGGCGCACGAACTCGGCCATCGAGCAGGAGCGGAACCGGATCGCGCGCGATCTGCATGACGGACCGGTGCAGGGCGTGTCCGCCGCCTCGCTCTCGCTGGAAGCGGCACTGCTCATGATCAAGACCGGCGACGTCGATCGGGGTCTCGACGTGCTGACCAAGATCCGACAGGAGCTGGCGGAAGAGGCCGATTCGCTCCGCAGACTGATGGCAGGGCTCCGGCCGCCGGTCCTCGAGGAGCGCGGGCTGATGCCCGCTCTGCGCGAGTCGTTGATGCGCTTCGGGACGGATCAAGGCGTCGCCACGGAATTCAGCGGCTCCATCACGCGCGCGATCCCCGACGATCTGGAAACCTTGGCGTTCCGGATCGTCCAGGAATCACTGACCAACGTCGGCAAGCACGCGGCGGCCACCCGCGTGATCGTCCACGTGGAATCGGATCAATCGCAACTCCGGATCGAGGTCGAGGACGACGGCACGGGATTCGAGACGACCGAGGTACGAGACCACCTGCGCGCGGGCCGGGTCGGCCTCGCGTCGATGCGCGAGCGAGTGGAGCTGGCCAGTGGAACGTTCGCTGTGCGCTCGACGCCCGGGCGCGGCACCGCGGTGATGGCGTCGATCCCGCTCGACCTGGCGCTGGTCACCGCCATACCCCAAACGTGAATCGGGCGTGAGGAACCGCTCGCGATCCTATGGGGGCGAAGCGCTCCCTTTGGCTGTCGGCGTCGGGCTGGGCTCCGTGCTCGGCGACCCCGTGGGGCTCGGCGACGGTGACCGGCTGGGGCGAGGCGTTGGCGTCGCGCTCGGGGTGCTGGAAGGGGACGGGGAAGCGGTGGGCGAGGGGGACGGGTACACGGTGCGGCTGGGGCCGACCGAGTATCCGGTGAACGAGGGGACCGCGAACGCAACCGCGGGCTTGCCCTGCATCGCGACGGACATGAAGTCGTGCCAGATGGCTGCCGGGATCGGCCCGCCGTACACGGATGAGACCCCTTCGACGTTCTCCAACGGGATCTCACCGGCGGGCCAACCCATCCACACGCACGTCACGATCTGCATCGTGTAGCCGCAGAACCACGCGTCCACGTTCTCGTTGGCCGTCCCCGTCTTGCCGGCGACCGGATACGGCGGGATCGCGGCGTCGACCCCTGTTCCTCCCGTGACGACGCCCTGGAGCGCCGACGTCACCAGATAGGCGACGTTCTGAGCGATCACCTGATCTCCTTGCGGCGCCACCGAGGGATCGATCTTCCCGCCGCCGCTCTTCACCTGAAGGAGTGGGGTCGCCCAGAACCGCTCGCCGTGATCGGCGAGGGTAGCGTAGGCATTCGTCATCTCGAGGGGGTTGACCGCGACCGATCCGAGCGTGATGGAGCACACCGGTGGCAGGTCCGAGCGGATCCCCAGGGTGTGCGCCATGTCGACGACGTTCGTGGGTCCGAGCTGGGCGACCACCTGCGCGAAGATCGTGTTCACCGAGTGCGCTGTCGCGCCGGCCAGCGTGAACGTCCCGGCTTCGCCGTCGCCCGCATTGACCGGATGCCACAAGCCGTCGGGCTGGGTCGGGTCGGTGCAGCCGGGAACGGCGAGCGTCGACGGCCCGTACCAGTAGGCGTTCAGGTCGTACCCGGCCTGCATCGCCGCGGCGAGGGTGAACGCCTTGAACGCGGAGCCTGCTTCGCGACCCGAGCCGCCCGCCATCGTCGCGAAGTTCAGCTTGCTGTGGGCCCAGTCGCGGCCGCCCGCCATAGCCAGGATCTGCCCGTTGGTTGGGTCGATCGCGACCAGCGCGGCGGCCGGGTCGTTGCGCTTGTCGGGCAGCTCCTGAGCGATCGCGGCCTCCGCGGCATGCTGGAGACCGAGATCGAGCGTCGTGGTGACCCGGAGCCCCCCACCGAACACCTTCGCCTCGCCGTAGCGGTCGATCAGGAGCCGACGGGTGTAGTCGACGAAGTACTCGGATTGGCCGGGTGCCACGATCCGTTCGGTGGCGTTGGCCTTGACCGTCCCACAGCAGGGCCTCGCCTGCAGCTTCGTCTCGGTGACGGGATCGAGGTAGCCGTACTTGACCATCTGCTCGAGTGAGTAGTCGCGCCTGAACTTGTTGTCGTACGGCCGGTCGATGGGGTCGTAGAGCTCGGGTGCGTGCAAGACCCCGGCGAGGGAGGCGGACTCCAAGACGGTGAGCCTGCTCGCGGGCTTGCCGAAGTACGTCTCCGCGGCGGCCTGGATGCCGTAGGCACCGTGGCCGAAGTACACGGTGTTGAGGTACTTCTCCAGGATCGTGTCCTTGCCGAGCTCCTTCTCGAGCTTGACCGCCAGGAGCGCCTCGCGGATCTTCTCGGTGATGGACCGCTCGGGTGGAACGTAGACGCGGAGCCCGGTGTCGGGATCGACCTCGTAGGAGCCCGCGTACACGTTCTTGACCAGCTGCTCCGTGATGGTGGAGGCGCCTTGAACCGGCTCCCGCTTGACGAGGTCCGTGTAGGCAGCCCGAAGGATCCCCGTCACGTCGACCCCGGGATGGTTGTAGAAGTCGTGGTCCTCTGTCGCGATGACGGCATGGATGATGTTCGGCGACATCTGCGAGAGGTGGATCAGCGTTCGATCCACCGCGCCATGAAGCGTCGAGATCTGGTCCCCGTTGCGGTCGTAGAGGTAAGTGGTCCGGATGGGTGGGACGGTGTTCGGCAGCTTGATCCTGGCGTACGCGACGTAGAGCACGCTGACCCCGAGCAGGATCACAACGAGCGGCGAGAGCAACAGCAGCAGCCACCACCGTCTCCGGATGAAGGACTTCTTCTTCGAGGCCTTCTCCGTCGCTTTGGCGGGAGCATGTCTCGGGACGTACTCGTCCCGGCGTGTGCGGGATCTCGAGCCTGTTGCCACGGTCGACGATGCTAGCAACGCAAGCGCTTCGGCGCGGAGGCACGTGTGCTGGTTGCGTGACGTTCGGGAGGATCTTGGCGATCAGCCCGTGGCCGTGTGCCGGCCGGTGAATGCCTCGCGCAGATGGTTCCACTGGCACGAACGGCACACCTCGACCACGTAACAGCAGGTGTCGGGATCCGCCGCAGCCATCCGCATCCCGGTGTCGATGGACCAGACGCGACCGTTCTCCTGCTTCAACCGATCGCCGTAGACGTAGGCGAGCAGCACCAGCTTGTCCTTCTTGCAGACCGGACAGTCGCTGCGGGTCGGTTCGCCCACGTACTTCGCGGCCCGCATCAGCTCGGGGTGGGCGTCGCAGAGCTCGTTGACCGACTGGAGTCCTGCCTGCGCGTCGCGCAGGAGCGCACGCTTCGCGAGCGTGTAGTCGATCACGTTCAGCTGGGACCGCTTCGAACGACCGAACGCTGGACGTGGCGCTCGCTGCGGGTCCGACGGCTTCCTCTGCATCGTCCGGCGATGGTACACCCGCGTTCGGACGAGTGGATACGCCGAAGGTCCTCGGTCGCGCGCGGGCCTGCACGGCATCGGGGGTAGCCTGCCGGGCAGGAGGCGGAGAACGTGGACCCGTACGGCACGCTCGATCCCGGCGCAGACGGTCAGGAACGTCCTGCGCCGAGACTGCGTGAGGCCAGTACCCTCGGCGTGTTGGTCCGCGGCGCACGCAAGCGGTGCCCGCGCTGCGGCGAGCGGAGGATCTTCGACGGCTGGTTCACGCTCGCGCCTCGGTGCCCGACCTGCGATCTCCGGTTCCAGCAGGAGGAGGGCGGGTTCCTCGGGGCGATGGCCCTCAACTACACGGTGGCCATCGCCTTCTGGCTGATCGTGATGGCGGTCGGGATCGCGCTGACCGTTCCCGTCGTGCCCGTCGCGCCGCTGCTCGCGGCGAGCATCGGGGTCCTGACCGTGGTGCCGGTGTGGTTCTACCCTCGCTCGAAGACGCTCTGGGCTGCGATCGAGTTCCTGGTGGCACGTTCCGAACCCGGCTACCGGTCGCCTCCTTCGGTTCGGGATCCGCGAACGAAGGGCCTGGAATGAGCGTTCGCGGCCGTCGCAAGCCCGCCGCTCACCCGGTCGGCAGATCCACCACAGCCCGGGCGCGCGCGACGACGACGCGTACGCCGGGGAACAACAGCAGATCGCCTGTCGTGACCTGAACCATGACGTCCGCTTCGAACGTTCCGACGGCGCAGGTGCACGCGGTGAGGTCGGCGCCGTTCCGTGCTGCGTACTCGGCCGCGAGCGCCGCGGGGTCGGCGCCCGTCGGCAGCGCGAGCTCGTCGGCCGCGGCGAGCGCCGCAGCATCGGCCGCCGTCCGAGCCTTCGACCTGGCGATCAAGACCCGCCCGAGGTCGGTCACACCGAGGACGAGCACGAGGACGACAAGGATGCCGGCGGCGAGCACCACCGAGACCGACCCACGCTGGCCGCTCACCCGAACTCCTGCCGGGCGGCGGCCTGCGCCGTGAGTGTCACGCCGGAACCGACGAGCCATCCCACGAGCGGAACGCGGAACGGCTCCTCGTAGACGAAACGGACCGTGACCGCGGAGCCACGCTCGCCG
>JALYLP010000392.1 GCA_030774195.1 Actinomycetota bacterium
CTCCTCACCACCCCAGGTCCCCAGCGGAACCAGGAACGACCGCCGTTCGATCCCCACGGCTACTTCGCACACCGCCGTCAGCTCGCCCGAACCGTTGCGTTCGTAACGGATCACGTGACGCTCCGGACCATCCGCATGTCGCCGCTATGATGCGCGACGATGCCGGTCGACGAGGGGATGGAGCCGCTCGAACGGCTCCTCAACCTGGTGGGTCTCCTCCTCGAGACGGAGCACCCCATGACGTTCGAGGAGATCCGCAGGACGCTCCCGGCCTACGGCGGGGACAACCTCGACTCGGCCAAGCGCAAGTTCGAACGCGACAAGGACATCCTTCGGGAGTACGGGGTGCCCCTCGAGATGGCGGCGACCGACGTCTGGGACGTGGAGCAGGGCTACACGATCCCGAAGGATCGGTACTACCTTCCCGAGATCGCGTTCACACCCGAGGAGGTCACCGTTTTGTTCGTCGCGGCGCAGAGCGCGTCGGAGGAGACCGTAGCAGCGCGAGGCGTACGCAAGCTCCTCTACGGAGCCGAGGGCGGAGTCCTCGCTGGTGCCGAGAGCGGCCCCTTGGTGGCCGGCTCGGACACGAGGAGCGCCCGTGTTGTCGCGACCGCGGACGCGGCCAGCGCGCGTCGTCGCGTGCGGTTCGGCTACCGGACCTCACAGGGGGCGGTGTCCGACCGCGTCGTAGACGCGTACGGGGTGGTGTTCCGCGGCGGCCATTGGTATCTGGTCGGACACGACGAGGAGCGCAACGCCGTCCGTGCGTTCCGGCTCTCGAGGTACACGACCGAACTCGAGGATGCCGGCGAAGGTTCGGCACCGCCGGCGGGATTCCGCGCGATCGATCATGTCGAGGCGGGACCGTGGCAGCTGTCGGCCGAAGACCGGGCCCTCATCGCCACGGCTCCCGGGACCGTCGTGCTGGTGGAGAGCACGTTCCCCGGTGTCGTGCGCGAGCGGGTACGAGACGACGGCTGGGTCGTCCTGGCCGTCCCCGCGGCGGATGAACAGGCGCTCGCCGCGATGCTCCTGCAGTTCGGCGCGGACGTCGAGGCCTTGGAGCCCGCGACGCTCCGCGACGAGGTGATCCGACGGTTGAAGGCCTGCGTGGATGCCTGAGCGAAGGCGGTCGGCCACGACCGCGGAGCGACTCGGGCGGATGCTGGTGATCGTTCCCTACCTGGTCCAGCACCCCGGCACGAGCCTGGAGTCCGCGTCCGGGATCTTCGACGTGCCCCGGGACCAGCTGCGACGCGATCTGGATCTCCTCTTCATGTCGGGACTGCCCCCGTACGGGCCCGGCGATCTGATCGACGTGGACATCGACGAGGACGGCGGCGTGTGGATCTCGATGGCGGATCACTTCGCCCGCCCACTCCGCCTGACCCGCCCGGAGGCGCTCGCGGTCTACCTGCGCGCCACGGAGCTCCTGGCGACGCCGGGCATCCCAGACGCGCCCGCACTGGCGAGCGCGCTCGCCAAGCTCCGCGGCGCCCTGGGCCCGGAGACCCTGGGAGACGCTGCCGGGATCGAAGGTGCCGTCACGGGTACCGCACCGCCGCATCTCGACGCGCTGCGGGCCGCCGCCGCCGAGCATCGCCGGATCCGGATCGAGTACACCGCTGCGAGCACCGGAGAGCGGAGCGTCCGGGAGATCGAGCCGGAGGCGGTGTTCGCGAGCGCCGGCCATTGGTACGTGGTCGCCTGGGACGTGGCGGCGGGCGGCGAGCGGCTGTTCCGTGCGGACCGCGTCGGGGCCGCCGAGCTAACGGCAGAGCGGTTCGAGGCTCGCGGCCTCGAGGGTGCCGGCCGGCAGCTCTACACCCCCGGAGATCACGACCTCGCCGTCCGGCTGCTCCTGCGACCGGCGGCACGCTGGGTCGCCGAGTACTACGTCACGGATGACGTCGTCACCCACGCGGACGGAACCGTCGAAGCGACGCTGCCGGCGAGGCAGACCGGCTGGGTCGCGAAGCTCCTGCTCCGCTTGGGTCCGGACGCCGAGGTGATAGACCCGCCCGAGCTCCGTGCGGAGATCACCGAGATCGCGGCCGCAGCGCTCGAGCGATACGGCCGCTGACCACCTCGCGTGCCCCGGTCCGCCCCGCTCGCGCACCTCTCAAGGGTCGCCCCGCTCGGGCCGATGCTTTCGGGTGAGATGACCACCATCCGGACGACGTGCCCTCGCTGCGGTGAGGTGGACATGGGCCCCGAGGCGATCTCGCTCGCCGTGCGCTCGAACGGTCGCGAGGGGAGCTACCGGTTCACCTGCCCCAACTGCGAGGACGATGTGGAGAAGCGCGCGGATCGGAAGATCGTCGCGCTGCTCGTCTCGGCCGGCGTGGACATCAGTCGCTCGGATGTGGACGCGGCGTTCGCCCCGGAACTGTTCGACGAGGAAGACGAAGAGGACACGGAGCCCCGTGAGCCCGCAGCCCCGCGTCTGACAGCGGACGACCTGATCGAGTTCCACTACCTCCTCGAGGACGACACGTACATCCGCGACTTCTTCGCGAACAGCGGCAACTGAGCGCTTCGCCTCGCAGAAGGGCCCACGTGTAGCATCGCCGGAGATGTCCACCTGGCTCGTCGTGTGGATCGCCCTCGGCGCCGTCAGCACCCTGGCGTTGCTCGCCCTCGTCCTCGAGCTCGGACTCCAGGCACTGAGCCTGGGCCGGACCGCTCGTCGCTTCCAGGAGGAGGTCGGCTCGATCGCCTACGAGGTCGCTCGCCAGGGGGCCCGAGCCTCGGAGCATGCGGGCCGCCTGGGCCGGACGCGCCGCACCGGGCGTTCCTAGGACCCAGGGGTACGATGGGGCGCCGGAATCACCCCGGCTCGGACATCTCCATGCTGAACATCGGTACCCCAGAGCTCCTCGTGATCCTCATCATCGCGTTGCTGGTTGTCGGCCCGCAGCGTCTCCCGGAGCTGTCCCGTCAGCTCGGACGCGGACTGCGTGAGTTCCGCAAGATCCAGGACGATGTGAAGGACATGGTGAAGGTCGATCTCGACGCCCCCGAAGCGCCGCCGCCCTCCGCCCCGGCGGGGAGTCCCATGGCTCCCGGCGTCCATCGGACCCGGCGTCCGGTGGACACAGGGGGGTCCGTTGCCGACGGGTCCGGCGCGGACGACGACGCCTCGCCGGACGGCCACGCGCCGGCGGCCAGGTAGCCGGAGGCGATCGGCTCCATGAAGGTCATCCCTCGCCGCAAGCGCGACGACGAGCAGCGCACCGGCACCATGACCGTGGTCGAGCATCTCGAGGAGCTCCGGCACCGGATCATCATCTGTCTGTACGCGGTCGCAGTCGGTTCCCTGTTCGGTTGGCTTCTCTATCCACATTTCATGAGCCTGATCCGAGCGCCGTTCTGCAACTACATCACCGCGAACCCATCGCTGGCGCCGCCAACCGGATGCGATCTCGTCTACAGCGGCCCACTCGACGGGATGCTGGTCAAGATCAAGGTGGTGGTTTTCCTCGGTTTGGGGATCGCGCTGCCGGTGGTCCTCTATCAGATCTGGG
Source organism: Actinomycetota bacterium (assembly GCA_030774195.1). Classification (GTDB taxonomy): domain Bacteria; phylum Actinomycetota; class UBA4738; order UBA4738; family HRBIN12; genus AC-51. Next base: position 3,531 of record JALYLP010000392.1, read on the forward strand.
GGTTCGTCGCGCCGGGTCTCACGGCGAAGGAGAAGCGCTACTCGATCCCCTTCGTCACATCCTCCTGCGTGCTCTTCTTCTTGGGGGCTGCAGTGGCCTACCTGATGCTGCCCAAAGGCCTCGGGTTCCTCCTGGGGTTCGCCGGCCAGGGGGTGGTGCCGCTCCTCACGATCGACCGCTACGTCGGGTTCGTGACCCTCGTGGCGCTCGCCTTCGGCGTGTCGTTCCTGTTCCCGATCTTCCTGGTGTTCCTCGAGCTGGTCGGGGTCTTGAGTCCCGAGATCCTCGCCAAGAACCGACGATATTCCCTTCTCGGGATCTCGATCTTCGCGGCCGTCATCACGCCCAGCTCGGACCCGTACACGATGCTCGCGATGATGATCCCGATGTACCTGTTCTACGAGGCCAGTATCATCATCGGCCGCTTCCTGAAACGACAGCCGAGGACGGTCTGATGGCGATCAAGAGCAAAGGCAAGACGAAGGCGCGCCCCGCGTCGAAGGGCCCGCGGCACGGGCCCGTCCCGGTCCCCAAGCCCTTCGCCCAACGGCGCTGGGTCCAGCTCACGGCCCTGTTCATCGCCGGCATCCTCGTGATGACGGTCTTCGTCTGGGCCACGAACGGGCTCCGGCGCGAACGGGCGAGCACCCGGGCGGCAAGCGACCTCGCCAGCCGCCAGCAGGCGCTCTCCAAGTGGAAGGCGATCTTGGAGCCGCAGATCACCGCGGTGGGTCAGCTCAAGGGCGACATCCCGCCGACCGTGGCGTCGGACGTGACGGCGGCCGTCACCGCCCTCGCCTCCGGGCAGACGACGACGACCAGGGCGGGAGCGCTCGCCTCCTCGGCCAAGGAGCTCAGGACCGCGGCGAGGGCCATCGACACGTTCGATCTCGCCGGCACGATCACCGAGCAGGGCTTCGATGCCGCTTCCGCTGCCGCCCTCACCGCGTCGAAGGCCGAGATCGTCGAGGCGCTGCACCTGTACCAGCAGGCAGCAGAGCTCGGGGCCCTCGCGCTCAGCTCGCCGAAGCATCTCGAGGCCCAGCTGGCCGAACACGCGAAAGCCGTCCTGGATTCGGCCGCCACATTGCTGCAAGCCAGCTGGAACAAGTACGCGAGCACGCTCAGGCTGTCCGAGCTCTCGGCCGGAGGCTCGCCGGGCGTCGGAACGGGTCTCTCGGGCGGGTGAGGATGAGCGTTGCCGCCCCGGTCGTGGTGATCGCCAATCCGTCGGCCGGCCGCGGGAAGGCCGGCCGACGGATCGGGAAGATCGGAGAGCAGCTCCACCGAGCGGGCGTCGACCACGACATCCGTGTCAGCACGTCCGGCGAGGACCTCGAGCGTCGTGCCCGAGAGGCGGCCGACGAGGGGGCGAAGGTGGTCGCGGTGCTTGGGGGAGACGGCTCGGTCGGTCTCGCAGCGAACGGCCTCTTGGGGACCGGCGCGGCCCTCGCCGTCCTTCCGTCGGGGACCGCCGATGACTTCGCGGCGTCGATCGGTGTTCGGAAGCTTGAAACGGCCATCCGCGCGATCGCGGACGCCAACATCGTGCAGATCGACGTCGCGCGTGTCGACGCCGGCGCCACCCGCCGCCACTACGTGGCGATCGCCGGATGCGGCTTCGATTCCGAGGTGAACGAGGCTGCGAACGCGATGCGGATCAACCTCGGCGCCACCGGGACGTACGTCGCCGCGTTGGTGAAGACGCTGTCTCGCTTCTCACCGGCCGGCTTCCGGATCGAGCTCGACGACGAGGTGATCGAGGGTCCGCACATGTTGGTCATCGTGGGCAACTCGATCAGTTACGGAGGTGGGATGAAGGTGACGCCCGACGCGTCGATCGTGGACGGATGGCTCGACGTGTGTCTCCTCCGTGAGATGAGCAAAGGCGCGTTCATCCGCGCGTTCCCTAAGGTGTTCCGCGGTACCCACGTCTCGCACCCCGCGGTCCGGATGGCCCGGGCGACCCGCGTGCGGGTCGATGCCGACCGCCGCGTCATGGTGTATGCCGACGGTGAGCGGGTCGGTCCCGCCCCAGCCGTGTTCCAGGTCCTGCCCGGCGCGCTTCCGGTGATCGTCGGCCCGAACGCGAAGGCCGTGCGATGACGGTCGGACTCCTGTTGATCCATGCGTTCCCGCTCGACGCGCGGATGTGGAGCGCCCAGATGGACCGGCGCAACGTGGTCGCCCCCGACCTGCCGGGGTTCGGCGGGAGCCCGGCGGCCCAAGGCGGCGTGCTCACGATGGATCAGGGCGCACGGCGGTGTCTGGATGCACTGGACGCCGCCGGCTCGGATCGCGTCGTCGTCTGCGGTCTGTCCATGGGCGGCTACGTGGCGTTCGAGCTTTGGCGCCAGGCGCCCCAGCGGTTCGCCGGATTGATCCTGGCCAACACTCGGGCCGGCGCCGACACGCCCGAGGGCGCCGAGGCCCGCCGAACGCTTGCAGGACGGCTCACGAGCGAAGGCAACGTCCTCGTGGAGAGCCCGCCTCCGCTGCTCTCCGACGAACCACCCGAAGGGCTGTGGGACGTCGTGAAGGGGTGGATCCGCGAGCAGCCTGCGGATGCGATCGCCGCTGCGGCGCTCGGCATGGCCGAACGCCCGGACTCGACGCCGGACCTGGCGACGATCGACGTTCCGACCCTGGTCGTCACGTCCGACGGCGACCTCTTGATCCCGCCGGACGTGAGCGCTCCGATGGCGGACCAGATCCCCGGCGCGCAGCTCGCCGTGCTCCCCGGCGCCGGGCATCTGTCGAACCTCGAGGATCCGACGGGGTTCTCGAGGTTGCTCACCACGCATCTCGAGAGGTGCGGCGTCGAACCGTAGCGCGCTGACCCGCCCCTACACTGGAAACGTGATCTCCCCGCAGACCTTCTCCGAGCGCTACCCATTCCCACTCGATGCGTTCCAGCTGCGAGCGATCGAGGCATTGCACGAGGGGCGATCCGTCCTCGTCGCGGCGCCCACGGGGTCGGGCAAGACCGTGGTCGCGGAGTTCGCGGTCGAGCAAGCGATCGCTGCGGGCCGCAAGTGCTTCTACACGACGCCGCTGAAGGCCCTGTCCAACCAGAAGTTCGGCGATCTCGTGGCTTCGTACGGTCCCCACCAGGTCGGCTTGCTGACCGGGGACAACACGATCAACGGCGAGGCACCGATCGTCGTGATGACCACCGAGGTGCTCCGGAACATGCTGTACGAGCGGAGCGACACGCTCGACGGCCTCCAGTGGGTGGTCATGGACGAGGTCCACTACCTGCAGGATCCGTACCGCGGCGCCGTCTGGGAGGAGGTGCTGATCCATCTGCCGAGATCGGTCGGCGTCGTCTGTCTGTCCGCGACCATCTCGAACGCCGAGGAGTTCGGCGAGTGGATCCGGACGCTCCGCGGCGAGACGAGCGTCGTGATCGAGGAGAAGCGGCCCGTGCCGCTCGAGCACCACTACCTGATCGGTCGGCGGCTCCATCCGATGCATGTCGAACAGGACGGGGTGCTGCTGCCCAACCCCTACGTCGTGTCGCTGGACCAGCAGGAGATGCGCGTGCGACCGGGAACCCACCGTGGCCGGGCGCCCACGAGGCACCGCGCCCGGGAAGGTCGTCACGGTGTCTATGCACCTCGGCGAGAGGAGGTCGTGGAGGTCCTCGAGCGGGAAGGCATGCTGCCGGCGATCTACTTCGTGTTCAGTCGCGCGGGATGCGACAAGAGCGTTCGGTGGATGCGCCAAGCCGGGGTCCGGCTGACCACCAACGAAGAAGCCGAACGGATCCGTG
>JALYLP010000393.1 GCA_030774195.1 Actinomycetota bacterium
CCGCAACGCCGTGGGATCCTCGATCGGATCCGCGTCGTAGAGCACAAGGTCCGCGCGCATCCCGGGCGCGATCCGCCCGACGTCCGGGATGCGGAGCGCCTCGGCTCCGTTGGCGGTCGCGGCGACCATCGCCTTGAGCGGCTCCATCCCCCACTCGATCATCGCGATCACCTCGTTGGGGGCGTTGCCGTGCGGGTTGAACGGCGTCCCCGCGTCGGTCGAGCAGATGTGGCGGACCCCCGCACGGATCGCTCGCGCGTGGCCGGCCCTCGCCTCCTCGACCAACGCCTTCGCCTTCGCGAACGCGTACGCGGGCGCCCTGCCCTCGTTGCCGGCGATCCCCATCAGCGCGCTGATCGTGGGACCACGGAACGTTCCGCGCGCGGCCATCTCCTTCGCGATGCGTGGCGTGACCTGGACGCAATGCTCGACGGTGTCGACCCCCGCGAGGACCGCTTGCAGGATCCCCTCGGCCCCGATCGCATGCGCGGCGACGCCCCGATCCCACGAGTGCGCCTCGTCGATCGCGGCCGTGAGCTCCTCGGGCGTGAACGCGGTGAACGTCGCACCGATCCCCGGCGTGAGCACCCCACCCGTCGCGATGAGCTTGATCGCGAGCGCGCCCGCGCGGATCTCCTCGCGGACGGCGCGGCGGACCGCGTCGGCTCCGTCGACCTGTCGCGCAAGCCCGAGCATGTGGCCGTGGCCGCCCGTGATCGTCAGCGCGGAGCCGGCCGGGATCACACGAGGACCCGGCACGGTACCTGCGTCGATCGCCCGGGCGAGCTCGATGATCCCGATCCCCCCGAGGTCCCGGACGGTCGTGACGCCGTTGGCGAGATGCTTGCGCGCGTTGACCGTCCCCTTGATCGCCCCGAGCGCTGCCGTCAGCCCGGCGGCCTCGGCCGCGAAGTCGGCACTGCCGTCGAAGCAGAGATGGACGTGGCAATCGATCAATCCCGGCGTCAGCGACCGACCGGGACCGGCCACCTCTCGAGCGGCGCGCGCTTCGCGGGGGGCCCGTGCATGCGGACCGGTCCACGCGATGCGGTCGCGGTCCACGAGCACCCCCTGGTGCGCTCGCACCCGTGCCCCATCGAACACCGTGACGTCGGCGAAGTAGGAGCTCGCCATGTCATCGCACCCACGGCGGCACGATCTCCGAGCCGTCCTCGAGGATCAGCTTCGTGCTGCCCGGCATCGCCACGGTGATCGTCGCGCCTTCGGCGCCGGCCTCCAGGTGATGCCATGCGCCGATCGGCACCACGACGGAGTCCCCCACGCCGACCGCGGACCGTTCCTCGCCGACCTGGAAGGTCCCCCCACCCCGTTCGACCGTGAACACGTCGATGTGGTCGTGGCGGTGGCGCGGGAGCGCACCTCCCGGCGGCAGCTCCGTCCGGAGCAGCGCGACCTCGGTCGCGCCGCGAGCCGGCGCCGCCAAACTCGTGATCCTGTTGCCGCTCGACTCGTGGATGGGATGGTCGTTCGCGTGCTCGATCGACATGGAACGGCTCCTTCGGAGGGGTTGCGGCGCATCATCCCACTGCCGGCTCGGCCGTGACTCCGTGTAGGCTTGCGTCTCCGAGAGGCCAGGAGGTAGCTCGATGTTGGTCGGCGACATCATGCGGTCGGACGTGAAGACGGCCGAGGCCGAGGACACGTTCGCCGATGTGGCCAAGATCATGCGCTCCAACGGCATCTCCTCGGTCATCGTCCTCGAGAAGGGCAACAAGCTGGCCGGGATCGTGACCGAGCGCGACGTGGTGAACCTGGTCGCCGCTGGCGGGGACCCGCAGTCCGTGAAGGTCGCGCAGGGCATGACGCGACGACACCTCGAGACGATCGGGCCGAAGGCGGACATCGGGGAGGCGGCCGACCGGATGGTGTCCCTGAACATCCGCCACCTGCCGGTGGTCGAGCGCAGCAAGGTCGTCGGCATCATCTCGATCCGCGACCTGACGAAGTGGGCCGCCGAAGAGCTCTCGACCGGCCACGAGCTGCCGGACATCGCACGGTCGCAGAAGGCGCTTCGCGCCGCGAGCGAGCTGCAGCGGCAACGCCAGCTGAGCTGACCGAGCCGTCAGGATCCCGCCGAACGCCGGAAGGCGTCCCGTGGGTGTTCGAGCGAACCGAGCTGCGCCAGATCCCGAGGGAAGAGCAGGGCGACGGTCCAGTCGAGCGCGATCCGCACCTTCCTGCCGAACGTGGGCATGTAGAGCAGGTGATACGTGCGGTGCAAGAACCACGCGGGGAAACCTCTGATGCGCACCCCGAGTGGATCGGCGACGCCCTGGTAGTGGCCGAGCGAGCAGAGCATCCCCTTGTTCCGATACCGGAACGGTTGCGGGGCCCGGCCCTCGAGGTCGGCAGCGATGTTCTCCGCGAGACGCTTCGCTTGGCGGAGGGCATGCTGCGCCGTCGGCGGCGAGGATCCGGACGGGTCGTCGGGATCAGGAACCGCAGCAACGTCTCCGGCCGCCCAGAGCCCGTCGATGCCTTCGACGCGGAGCATCCGGTCTACGCGGACGCGGCCTCGATCGTCGACGGGGAGCCCGCTCGCCGACGCGAGCGGCGACGGCCGCACCCCGGCGGTCCACACGACGGTGCCGGCGGCGATCGAGGACCCGTCGTCGAGACGGACGATGCCGTCCTCGATCGAGACGAGCCTCGTGTCCATCCGGATCTCGATGCCGCGCTCGCGGAGCCGGTCGGCCGCATACGTCGCGAGCGCGCGATCGAGTTCCGGCAGGATCCTGTCCGTGGCCTCGACCATGACCCACCGCATCTCGTCCGCTATCCGGCGCGGGTAGGTGGCGAGCGCGGCCAGCGCGAAGTCCTCGAGCTCGCCGATCGCCTCGACCCCGGCGAACCCCGCGCCGACGAAGACGAACCCCAGCGCGGTGCGGCGTTCCTCTTCGTCTGCGGCCTCGGATGCCGTGTCCAGCTGTTCGAGGACCCGGTTCCGGAGCCAGATCGCCTCCGGCAGGGTCTTGAACCCGACAGCGTGTTCGGCGAGCCCGGGTATGGGCAGGGTCCGCGACCACGAGCCGGCACCGATGACGGCCACGTCGAACGGCTCGTCCCGCCGGCGGCCGTCGGATAGACGGATCCGCGCCGAGCGGCCGTCCGCATCGATCCGTTCCACCTCGCCGAGGATGAGACGCGTACGACGGAGCGCGCTCCGCAGTGGCACAACGACGGCGCGCGGGTCGATCAGCCCGCTCGCCACCTCGGGCAGGAACGGCTGATAGGTCATGTGGTTCTCGGGGCTCACCATGACCAGCTGGTGCGCGCTCGCGGGGAGGCGCCGTTCGAGGTGGCGGGCCGCGTACAGACCGATGTAGCCACCGCCGACGATCAGGATCCGGCTCATCTGCTCATGGTCCCGCCAGCGCTCCGATGACCTCGGGGAGCCCGCGCAGATCGGCGACGGCGGCGGCGGGCTCCGCCAGTTGCTCGGGCGTGGGCAGGTCGGGAGCTTCACCGCGGAGGACCCATACCGTTCGCAAGCCTGCGATCTTCGCCGGCCGAACGTCGTAATCGAGCCGGTCGCCCACCATCACCGAGCGAGCGGGCTCGACCCCTGCTGTGCGTACGGCATGGATGAACAGCGCCGGGTCGGGCTTCTGCAGTCCGAGATCGTCGGAGACCCCCCACACCTCGAAGAACGGCACGAGGCCGTCGCGCTCGAGCGCCGAGCGCACCTGGGTGGGCTGGTTCGCGATCACCCCGAGCCGGAACCCAGCGTCACGGAGCGCCTCCAGGGCCGGCACGACATCGTCGTGCAGCGCGCTCGGCGGGTAGTGCCAATGACGGGAGGCGAGCTGCTCGAGCCTGTCGAGGTCGACGTCCGGGCCGATGAACCGGTCGGCGAGGCGTCGGCGGAACGATCCATCCTGTGCGGCCCGGCACGCCGCGTACTCCTCATCGAAGTCCTCGTCGGTGAACCGCCCACCTGCTTCACGGAGAGCACGCCGCCACGCCTCGGCGTAGATGCGGTCGTCGTACAGGACGCCGCCGATGTCCAGGAACACGAAGTCGATCGAGCCCGGCACGAGCCGAGCCTACGGGCCTGCGCGCCGGTGGAGCTCGCCCACCAGGTCCGACGGGGTCGTCTCGCTCCCCAGCCGGAAGGCATAGCGCGCGCCATGACAGTCGGACGCACCCGTCGCGACCAGATGGAGGTGCTCGGCCATCGCGCGATACCTCGCGCGTTGGTCCTCGTCCTGATCGGGATGATGCACCTCGATGCCTGCCATCCCGTGCGCCGCCATCTCCTCGATCAACGCGTCGGGAACGGAGTCGGACCCCCGCCACATGCCGGGGTGCGCGAGCACACAGGCCCCGCCGGCGTCGCGGATCAGCGCGAGGGCATCGACGGGAGCCAGCGCATGCTTCGCAACGTACGCGGGCCCGTCGTCGGAGATGTAGGAGTCGAAGGCATCGCGCTCCGTGGCGACGATCCCGGTCTCGACCATGGCCTGCGCGATGTGCGGGCGGGCGATGAGATCATCGCCCGCGATCTGCCGGACCCGATCGAAGGAGATGTCGTACCCGAGTGCCTGGAGCTTCTCGACGATCATCTCGCCTCGCCGGAAGCGCGTGTCGTGCAGACGGCGGAGCTCCGCACCGAGCCCCTCGTGTGCGGGGTCTACCCAGTAGCCGAGCACGTGGAGCGAGGCTCCGTCGTGCTC
>JALYLP010000394.1 GCA_030774195.1 Actinomycetota bacterium
GGTCGCCGTCGCGCGCGAGGGCGTCGAGCGCGGGCCCGCCCGGGAACCCGAGCCCGATGAACCGCGCGATCTTGTCGAAGGCCTCGCCGGCGGCGTCGTCCACCGTCTGCCCGAGGACCTCGTAGCGGTGCGCGGCCGCCATGTGCACGAGCATCGTGTGGCCGCCCGAGACGACGAGGCACACGTACGGCGGCTCGGGGGCTCCGTGCTCCAGGAAGTTCGCGTAGATGTGGCCCTCGAGGTGGTTCACCCCGATGAGCGCCGCCCCGGACGCGAAGGCGACCGCCTTGGCCGCGGCCATCCCGACGAGCAGGGCGCCGACGAGGCCGGGCCCGACCGTCACGGCGACGCCATCCAGGTCCTCGAAACTGCAGCCGGCGCGCTCGAGCGCCTCGTCCATCAGCGGGTTGAGCGCCTCGAGGTGCGCCCGTGCCGCGACCTCGGGAACGACCCCCCCGAAACGCTCGTGCAGGTCGACCTGGCTGGCGATGAGGTTCGAGCGAACGGTGTAGCCGTCCTCGAGCACGGCGACGGCCGTCTCGTCGCACGACGTCTCGATGCCGAGGACCCTCACGCGCCGCCGTTCACGGGACGGATGCCCTCGTGCAGATTCTCGAGCATGCGGCTTCCTTCCCTCTCCCCGGCCTGCTGATCTCCCGTCAGGCGCGCCGCCTGGGAGTCTGGACTCGAATCACGTCGTCGAGTTGACCTCGCCGAGTCTACCGGCTGGAGCAGGAGCGCTCGACTCGACGGTCGAAAGCCTCGCCTACGGACCGAGGGTGACGACGAGCTGAGGAGCGGATCCCGGCGCCCCCTCCTTGGTGGAGTAGTCCGCCCCGTTCGAAGAGGTCGATGCGATCCGGATGCTGTAGGTGCCGTCGCCGGTGATGAGCGAGCTCAGATCCACCTCGTACCACGTGTTCACGCTGACGGCCCCCAGGGACGCGATCGAGGTGGGATCGGCGACCGGCTCCGTGTTCCACGTCACGGTGTTCTCCTGCCAGGAGTTGTTGGCCACCCGGTAGAAGTCTCCACCCTTGTCGGAGGCGTCGAGGCAGTACAGGCGGAGCGTGGCGCTGTGGATGGTGCCCGAGCCGACGCCGGAGACCGTGAACCTCAAGAGCCCGTGCTTCGTCGGAGAGCCGTCCACGCTGAAGGAGGCCTTGGATCCGAAGCTGTGGCTCGGATCGTCGGATCGCACGAAGGTATCGGCGTCGGGGCCGAAGCTCAGCGTCGTTACCGGGGTGACCGTGAAGTCCGTCGAGCTCGTCGCGGTCCCGCCCGGGGTCGTGACCGGGATCGGCCCGGTGGTCGCACCCGATGGCACTCTCGACGTGATCTGCGCATCGGAGACGACCGTGAAGTTCCCGGACCCGACACTCGTGCCGTTGAACTGCACGTCGGTGGTGCCGGTGAACCCGGAGCCATCGATCGTCACGGACGTCCCCACCGGGCCGGAGAGCGGGACGAAGTCCGTGATGGAGGGAGCGGATGCAATACCCACCGTCTGGGACGAAATCGAGATCTCGAAGATCTTGCCGTCGTTCTCGTTCGGGTTGGGGCCGTTGTCGATGGCGCGATCGACGATCCAGTAGTTCATCTGGCCGGAGCCGTTGCTGGCCGGCGCCATGGCGAGCCCCGAGATCAACCTCAAGCCCGAGATGCCGGAGGCGTCGATGATCCGAACAAGTGACCCGCTCTTGGTGATCTCGAATATCTGCTTCGTCTTGCGGGCGCCCACGAGCAGCGTGCCGTTGGCGGGATCCGATCCGAGCCCTTCCCAGTCCGATGGACCGAACTTCCCAACGTCGAAGTGCTTCATCACGTCGTTCCCGTCGCCGAACACCCCGTTGACCGGATCGATGTCGTAGACCTCGGTTCCCGCACCGTCGAGGAAGAACAGGTGGCCGGTGGCGGGGTCATACTCCGGGTCCTCTGTGTCGTTGCTGCCGTACGCACCGGCGTTGATCGAGGTGACGACGTCGTCGGAGGTGCCGAAGCGTCCGTCGGATCCGGGCTTCACCACCCAGATGCGCTTCTTGATGTCGTCGGAGATGAACAGCGTGTTCGTGCCCGCGCTATAGCCCAGCCCCGTCGGCTCCTTGGAGTACGCGAGCGTGGTTCCCGTACCCGTCACCGTTCCGCTCCGGGTGATCTGCCAGAGGTTGACCCCGTGATATCCCGCACCGGTCGTCTCGTCGACCTCCGAGTCGCTGACCTCCAGACGGTCCGGGCCCGGGAGATAGACGATGCCGGATGGATCGGGAGAGGCAGGGTTCCATGCGGAGGTGGCGATCTTCTGGACGAGCTTGGCGGAAATGACGGGGGCGGCGATGGCCAGATGGGTTGTCGAGGACGCGGGAGCGGCGGCCGCATCACCCGTTGATACGAGCACGAACGCCAGCGAAACGGACCCCAGCGCGAGGTTGACCACGAGCAGGCGGACCGCACGCACGAGCGTCATCGGCGCTTTTCCCGCTTTCTCAACCCCACCGCCGCCGCCACTCTAGGCGTGGGACCAGCCTGCCACGACCACGACATGTACTAGGGATGCTACGCCGATCGCACGGGTGCGCGGAACCGCATCGAGGCGAGCGGCAGACGATGCGGAACTGAGCGGACCAGCGATCCTTCCCCGATCAGACCCCTTCGGCTGTCGATCATCCACGGAAGGGAACTCCGGGGTCTACCGCGATCGGCGGTAGGGAAGTTACGGCGGGTGAAGGTCGGATGAAAGGCGACAAACAGCAATCCTGCTCACCATGGATGTCGGATCCGAAGGAGCGCCCGAGGGTGCCTTGCGTCCCCTCCAAGAGGGTCGGCTTAGGGGAGTCAACGCATGGGGCGCCGCGGTTGGCTCCGGAGACATCCTCTTCGGGCCGTCACGGCTCGCCACGTCCAGGGGATCGAGATTCCTGAAGCGATCCTTCGATTTCGTGCTCGCGCTCGCTCTCATCATCGTGACCCTTCCCCTCATGATGGTGATCGCTCTGGCGATCGAGCTGGAGTCCCCCGGACACGTGTTCTTCGCCCATCGCCGCGTCGGGAAAGGAGGCGCCGAGTTCGGGCTGATCAAGTTCCGGACGATGGTTCGAGAGGCAGAGGCCTGGCTGCAGACGCACCTGGAGGCCGATCCGGCGCACATGGCCGAGTGGACCGAGAGGTACAAGCTTCGGAACGATCCCCGCATCACGCGGGTGGGCCGCATCCTGAGGAAGACGAGCCTGGACGAGCTACCCCAGCTGTTCAACGTTCTCCTCGGAACGGTGAGTCTGACGGGACCGAGGGCGATCGTCCGTGAAGAGGTCGAACGATTCGGCGCCTACGCGCCGATGATCCTCAGCGTCAAGCCGGGCATGACCGGTCTTTGGGCGGTCAGCGGCAGAAGCGAGGTCTCACATCGGGAACGAGCCCTCCTCGAATACCGGTACGTCATGGAATGGAGCTTCCTCCTAGACCTTCAGATCTTGCTTCGGACGATACCGGCGGTCCTGCGTGGACACGGTGCCTACTAGTCGGTTGCCGCGCAGCGGCGGACCTGGCGTACGGACTCTACGTCGTTCGACGCAGGTCTCACCGGTGCGTCGAACCTACGGTAGATCCTTCGCCTACGGGATGAGGCTTCGATGCAGATAACCGTCATCGGCGCGGGGCACGTGGGAACCGTCTGTGCGGCGTGCCTGACCGCTATCGGTCACAGGGTCAGCGTCCTCGACGTCGACGAACAGCGGATCGGCCTCCTGCGGGCCGGCCGGATGCCCTTCGTCGAGCCGGGATTAGACGAGCTCATGTCTCGCGGCCGCGAAGGGGGTTTGCTTTCCTTCCACACAGACCCCGCTGAGGCGCTTCCCGAGGCCGAGCTCATGTTCCTCTGTGTCAACACGGACAGCGGCCCAGATGGGTCGGCGGACATCTCCGCGATCGAGTCGGCCGTCCGAGTCGTTTCTCGGTTCGCGGGTCCGGAGTCAGTTCTCGTGAATCGAAGCACGGCCCCGGTCGGTACCGCCGATTACATCCGATCTCTGAGCGAGGAGTTCCGGGGAAGTCCCCTGCGCGTGGCCGTGAACCCCGAGTTCCTCGCGGAAGGAACCGCGGTCGCCGACTTCCTCTCACCCGACCGGATCCTCGTCGGAGCGTGGGAGGAGGGATCGATCGCGCTGCTCACCGAGGCGTATGAGCCGATCCTGAAGCGTCGGTTGCCGTCCGATGTCCGGTCACTGGCGACCGGCAATGGGCAGCGGCCCGAGGAAGTGCCTCTGGTGGTCACGACTCCGGCGAGCGCCGAACTCGCCAAGTACGCGGCGAACAGCTTCCTCGCCGTCAAGATCTCGTTCATCAACGAGATCGCGGGCATCGCCGAGGAGGTCGGAGCCGATATCACGAAGATCTCTGAGGCGCTGGGCCTCGATCGGCGGATCGGCCACCACTTCCTCCGTGCGGGGATCGGATGGGGAGGTTCCTGCTTCCCCAAGGATATCCTTGCGCTGCAAGGGATAGCCGAGACCCGCGGTCTCTCTGCCCGCATCCTTCGCGCGGCGAACGAAGTGAACACGGAACAGAGCCTGTGGACGATCCGCAAGCTCCAGCGGCATCTCAAGACCGTGTTCGGGCGGCGCGTGGCGCTTCTCGGACTCAGTTTCAAGCCGAACACCGACGATGTACGGAAGGCCCCGGCTCTCGAGATCGCCGCTCAGCTGGCCCGGGCGAACGTTGATGTTCGAGCGTACGACCCCGTCGTCAAGTCTCTTCCCGGCGACCTCGGGGACAAGATCACGTTGTCTCCGGACCCGGTTTCCGCCGTTCGAGGCGCCGATGCGCTCGTGATCGTGACGGAGTGGCCGGAGTTCGCGCGTCTCGACCTGCTTCGACTGAAGGACGCGATGCGGACACCGCTCTTCCTGGATGGCCGCAACCTCTTCGATCCGGAAGAGGTCCGAGCCGCCGGCTTCATCTACGTGGGTGTCGGCCGCGAGGACCAAGCTGCCGAACTGACGTCCGTCGGCACCGCGCACGCGGTGTCGGCCTTCGTGACTACGCCCAGCTAGTCGATCGGCCCGGCAC
>JALYLP010000395.1 GCA_030774195.1 Actinomycetota bacterium
GCCGTGGGACGAGCGGAGGCATCGACCTCCGGTCGTCTCACGGACGAGGGCGCCGGTAGATCACCCGCTCGAGGGTCAGACCGTTCGGCGGCGCGATCTGCGGCGCCGCCGAGCGATCGCGTGCCGCCAGGATCCCATCGACCGCATCCGGTTCGAGACGACCGGTCCCAACCATCACGAGCGTTCCGACGAGCGAGCGCACCATCTGATGCAGGAACGCGTTCGCGCGGAACGCGATCACTACCTGATCCCCAACGCGCCGCACCGCGACGCGTCGGAGATCGCGAACCGTCGATCGTCCTCGTCCGGGGTTGCGGCAGAAGGACGCGAAATCACGTTCGCCGAGGAGCCCCGCGCCCGCCCGGCGCATCGAGGGCACGTGCAGCTGACCGGGACGATGCCAGACGTACCGTGCGGTGAACGGATCGGCGACGTCACCGGTCGCGATCTCGTACCGATACTCCCGGGCGGTTGCGGAGAACCGCGCATCGAAACCATCGGGCGCCTCCGAAGCCCGCCGCACGACGAGCTCGGGCCCCAGCATGGCGTTGACGGCGTCGCGGACCCGCTCCGAGGCCAGGTTCGTCGTCGTCGCGAACGATGCCACTTGACCGCGAGCGTGAACGCCGGCGTCCGTTCGCCCGGCGACGGAGAGCTCGACGCGCTCGTTCACGATCCGTTCGAGCACGGCGGACAACTCGCCCTCGACGGTCCGGATCGACGGGTCACGTTGAGCGGCCCAGCCGCGGAAGCCCGTCCCGTCGTACGCGAGCAGCAAACGCACGACCCGCGTCATGGGACGAGCGATGCCGCCGCGCCCGCCTACGCCGAGCGCTCGACCAACTCGATCCTGGCCATGGGCGCTCCGTCGCCTTTCCGAGGACCGAGCTTCAGGATCCGCGTGTAGCCACCCTCACGCTCCGCGAAGCGTGGGCCGATGTCGTGGAACAAGCTCGCCACGATGTCGCGGTCGGGGATCTCCTTCAGCACCTCCCGGCGAGAGGTGAGGTCGCCTTTCTTGGCCTTGGTGATCAGGCGCTCCGCGTACGGCCGCAGCTGCCGGGCTTTGGCTTCGGTCGTCGTGATGCCCTCATGGACGAACAGTTGCTTGGCGAGCGTGGAGAGCATGAGGCGCTGATGCGCCGGGCCGGAGCCCAGCCGAGGACCCTTCTTGGGGGTCGGCACGCAGCCTCACTCCTCCCGGAGGCCCAAGCCGAGCTCCTCGAGCTTGATCTTGACCTCGTCGATCGACTTCTGGCCGAAGTTGCGGATGTCCATCAGCTCGGACTCGGACTTCTGGATCAGGTCGCCGACCGTGTTGATCCCCTCGCGCTTCAGGCAGTTGTACGAGCGGACGGAGAGGTTGAGCTCCTCGATCGTGATCTGGTAGTCGCTCGGCAGCTCCTCGTCCTCGGCCGGACCGACCGAGACGCTCGGGGCTTCCGCGAGGTCGCTGAACAGCTGCACCAGCTCGAGCAGCGTTCCTCCGGCGGATGCGAGCGCCTCGCGTGGGGTCACCGAGCCGTCGGTCTCGACATCCAGGATCAGCTTGTCGCGGTCCGTCATCTGCTCCACGCGGGTGTTCCCCACCGTGTAGCTGACCTTGCGGACGGGCGAGAAGATCGAGTCGACCGGGATCACGCCGATCGGATCGCGCGCCTTCTTGTTCTTGTCCGCGATCCGGTAGCCGACCCCGCGCTCGACCGTCATCTCCATCTCGAGCGAGCCGCCCTTGCCGATGGTGGCGATGTGCAGATCCGGATTCAGGATCTCGATACCCGCCGGCGGTGCGACATCGCCGGCCGTGACCTCCGAGGGTCCTTTGGCCTTGAGGTAGATCGGCGTTGGCTCGTCCAGATCGGAGCGAACCACGAGCTCCTTGAGGTTCAAGATGATGTCGGTGACGTCCTCCGTCACCCTCTCCACGGTCGCGAACTCGTGCAGCACGCCGTCGATGCGTACCGACGAGATGGCGGCGCCCGGGATGGACGACAGCAACGTACGGCGCAGCGAATTGCCGACCGTGTAGCCGAAACCAGGCTCGAGGGGTTCGATCGTGAACTTCGAGCGGGTCGGCGAGATCACGTCCTCAGCGATCTGAGGTCTCGCGACGATGAACACAGGTGCATCCCTCCTCGGTGGGGGATCATCCATTCATCCCCACCTCTCGGAACTCCCGACCGCTGTTCGCGGCCGGGTACCACCGTTAGACGCGGCGGCGCTTGCGAGGCCGGCACCCGTTGTGCGGCACCGGCGTCACATCTTGGATCCCGGCGATCTCGAGGCCCGCCGCGGCGAGCGAACGGATCGCGGTCTCTCGGCCCGAACCCGGGCCTTTCACGAACACATCGACCCGCTGGAGACCATGCTCCTGTGCGGCGCGGGCGGCCTTCTCGGCGGCGAGCTGCGCGGCGAACGGGGTGGACTTGCGGGAGCCCTTGAAGCCCACGTTGCCGGCGCTCGCCCAGCTGAGGGTGTTCCCCTGCTGGTCGGTGATCGTGACGATGGTGTTGTTGAAGGTCGACTTGATGTGCGCCTGCCCGTGCAGGACGTTCTTCTTCTCGCGACGCTTGGTCTTCTTCGCCTTCGGCTTCGCCATGTGGTGCGGGCTCCCCTTCCGCTACTTCTTCTTCGCGACCTTCTTCTTGCCGGCGACCGCCTTCTTCGGTCCCTTGCGGGTCCGCGCGTTCGTGTGGGTCCGTTGCCCGCGGACCGGCAGCGACCGACGATGCCGGATGCCCTGGTAACAACCGATCTCGATCTTACGCTTGATGTCCTGCGCCACCTCGCGGCGAAGGTCACCTTCGACCTTGAAGTTCCGGTCGATGAACTCGCGGATCTTGAGGACTTCTTCCTCGGACAGGTCGCGGACCTTGGTCCCGCCCTCGATCCCGGTGCCGCTCACGATCTGATAGGCGCTGGTGGGGCCGATGCCGTAGATGTAGCGGAGCCCGATGTCGAGCCGCTTGTCCCGAGGGAGGTCCACGCCGGCGATCCGTGCCATGTTCGGAGCTCTCCCCTCTTAGCCTTGGCGCTGCTTGTGCCTTGGGTTGGAGCAGATCACGAGGATCCGCCCGCGGCGGCGGACAACGCGGCAGCGGTCGCAGATCCTTTTCACCGATGGTCTGACCTTCATGATGTGCCTCTCATCTGTACCGATACACCACACGACCCCTTGTCAGGTCGTACGGCGACAACTCTACGCGCACCCGGTCGCCGGGGAGGATCCGGATGTAGTGCATCCGCATCTTCCCGGAGATGTGGGCGAGCACCTTGTGCCCGTTCTCAAGCTCCACCCGGAACATGGCATTGGGGAGGGGCTCCACGACGGTCCCCTCGACCTCGATCGCATCGTCTTTGGCCACGCTCCAGCTGATCCTCTGTGTCGGGACCCGTCCCGAGGGCGCGCGGAACGTGCCTCGGGAGGGCAGGAAGTGAGTATACGGCCAGGTCAGGCGTTGCGTCCACGCGCTACACGCCGCAGTCGACGGCTTTGATGGCATCGACCTTTCGTGCGAGCTCAGTCGCGAGCGGTCAAGACCTCGTGCCCATCCTGGGTCACGGCGACGGTGTGCTCGAAATGCGCCGACAAGGACCCGTCGGCGGTCACCACGGTCCATCCGTCGGGCATGACCGCGGTCTCGTCTTCGCCCAGGTTCAGCATGGGCTCGACGGCGACG